>NZ_WXYH01000188.1:0-2179 GCF_009872365.1 Rhodococcus sp. T7 | reverse complement strand
TTGCTGAGACGAAGGCGAGGCAACATGCAGCACAAGCCGCTCGACGGTATCCGGATCCTCGAGATCGGGGGATATATCGCGCTCCCGTTCGGGACGTCGATGCTGTGCGCGCTCGGCGCAGAGGTGGTGAAGGTGGAGAAGCCCGTCGTGGGCGAGGACTTCCGCCGCCACCAGAACGACGCCAGCCCCTACTTCCGGCAGTACAACACGGGCAAGCGCAGTCTCTCGGTCGACCTGAAGTCGGAAGAGGGCGTCGCGCTGGTCAAGGCACTGGTGCCGCACTTCGACGTGGTGCTCGAGAACCTGCGCCCGGGCAAGGTGGCGGCCATGGGTCTCGGACCCGAGGACTGCCGCGCGCTGCGCCCCGACATCGTGTACGGGTCCGTCACCGGCTTCGGCGCCGGCGGTCCGCTGGCCAACCGTCCCGCCTACGACACCATCGGCCACGCCTTCGGCGGCCTGTACTCGCTGTTCAGCGACGGCGACCACCCGCAGCTGGCCGGTGGCCTGAGCGCGGACCTCGTCACCGGTCTGAGCACCGCAACCGGCGTCCTCGCCGCCCTCGTCGGGCGGCTGAAGACGGGTCAGCCGCAGCGAATGGAAACGTCGATCATGGAGGCCGTCAGCGCACTGACCATCGACGGCATCACGCAATCCTTCGAACTCGGCAGGAACCCGGCCCGCACGAGCCGGCATCCGCAGGCGCAGAACTTCTGCGTCCCGACGTCGACCGGCGAGTACCTGGCCGTCCACCTGTCGTCCTCGCAGAAGTTCTGGCAGTCGCTGTGCCGCGCGATGGACCGCATGGACCTGGCCGAGGACCCCCGGTTCGCCGAGTACCGCCCGCGGGAGTCGAACTACTTCGAGCTGGTGCCGATCGTCGAGGCGGAGTTCGCCACGAAGTCGAAGGACCACTGGGAGAAGGTCCTCACCGAGGCCGACGTGCCGTTCGCGCCGGTCCTGTCGATGACCGGCTACCTCGAACACGAGCAGGTCGAGCACCTGGACCTGGTCGAGTGGCAACCCGACGGCCTGGCTCTCATCCGGCCGCCGTGGACGTTCGACGGCGAGCGCCCGGACCGCGGTGACCGTGCGCCCAAGGTCGGCGCCGACACCCGTTCGGTCGCGGGCGAGGTGCTCCCCGCCGAGAAGATCGACGAGCTGCTGGCGTCCGGCGTCCTCTACGCCGACGAGTCCTGACCCACTACTTCCCGTACTCACTACTGAGGAGAGTTCATGAATCCGTACCGTTCCATGCTGTTCGTGCCCGGCCACAAGCCTTCCTGGGCCGACAAGGGGCTGGCCTCCGGCGCCGACGCCCTGATCCTCGACCTGGAGGACTCGGTTCCCGTCGCCGACAAGGACGAGGCGCGTGGCGTCACCGCCGCCACCATCGACCGTCTGCACGCCGAGGGTGTTCGCGCCGACGTGTGGGTGCGGCCCAATGCGTTCGTGACCGGGATCCAGGGCAGTGACCTCGAGGCGGTGATCCGGCCGGGGCTGACCGGTCTGTTCCTGCCCAAGGTCTTCGACGCCGAAGAACTCGTGCGGATCGACGCCGTGGTGTCGCACATCGAGGCCCGGGAGGGGCTCGAGGCGGGCAGCGTGGGACTCATCGTGAGCTACGAGACCGCGGTCTCGATGGCGCATTGCGAGGAGATCGCCGCCGCTACCCCGCGCATCTCCAGCCTGCTGGGCGCGACCGGCCCGAGCGCGGACGTGGGACGCGAACTGGGCTTCGAATTCACCCCGGCCGGCTTGGAGACGCTGTACCTGCGGAGCCGACTCGTCCTCGCCGCCCGCGCGGCGGGCCTGCACCACCCCGTCGCCGGCGTGTGGCAGGACATCAAGGACCTCGACGGCGCCCGTCAGTTCTGCCTGGACAACAAGCAGCTCGGCTACCGCGGCATGGTGTGCATCCACCCGTCGCACATCGCCATCGCCAACGACGTGTTCACGCCGTCCCCCGAGCAGGTCGACTTCTACCGCCGCATGATCGAGGCGTTCACGGTGGCCGAGGCCGCAGGCAGCGCGGCCGTCGACTTCGAGGGCCAGCACATCGACATCGCCCACGTGAAGACCGCCGAGGGCATCATCGCGCAGGCCGAAGCCATCATGGCCAACGCCTGACGCGTCCCGCACCGATCGCGGCGAAGCCTCGCATCCGGAATGATGCGAG
>NZ_WXYH01000187.1:0-89595 GCF_009872365.1 Rhodococcus sp. T7 | reverse complement strand
ACACCAGCCTTGACTGCCTGACTCACCGACGAGGCATCACGCGACGACGTTGTACACCACCTCCAGGGACTTGACCCTCAGCCCGAACTGTCGTGACCTCCCTTGCGTCGGGTGGCGCGCTAGCTTTCTCCGGCCGGCCGTGGGTGGTGAGACGCCGGTCGCGAGCGATGTCGGGCATCGGAAGGCTCCGATCCCGCAGGGTCGGCGCACGTGAAGATGCGTTCATGCGTACCGGGGATCACGACGAGCCTGCAGGTGACAGTCGGCCGACAGCGTCGCGAGTCGATCCGCGACTTTCTCGAGCAGATCAACCCTGAGACCGGCTACCTCGGCGACTGATGCCGTCACGCCTCGGAAGCGTAGGTCTCGAGGTAGGCGGTGACGAGCCTTCGCGCTTCGGTGATCGTGTCGTCGTCTCCGCCCGGTGCACGCCGGAACGCCACGTCGAAGAGCCGGTTGCCGGCTTCGAACGCCAGCTGCAGGACGAGCAGGGGAGTGTCGGCGCGGAGGAATCCCCGGTCTATCAGAAGGCGCCAGAACGCGTGCGCTCTCTCGTCGTCGAACGCGTGCACCAGCTCGGCGACGGATTTGTTCCTACCGACGAACCACAACTCGGCGCAGGCGGGATGCTGTCTGAAATACGCCAGCTCGGGGTCGATGATCGCGTCCACGGCGTCGGGGAGCGCTCGGATCTGGGCGGTCTCCAGTGCCGCACTCACTTGCTTGTCGAACTCACGCAGGTGGTTCGTCAGCAGTTCGATCTCGACCTCGTGACGGTCGGGAAAGTAGTGGTACATCGATGCCGTCGGAATCCCCGCCCGCTCACCCATCGCTTTGAGGGTTGCCGCCGCGTAGCCCTGCTCGCACAGGATCGCCTCGGCTGCGTCGAGGATGGCCCGCCTGCGCTCCACTCCGCGGCGTTGCGACCGACCGGGTGACGACGGAGCCTGCTGCGTTACCCGCGGCGCGCTGTCCATGGTCGTCAGCCTTCCAGTGCGTGCATGAAGTCGGACACGATTCGTGACCGTAGCAGCCGACGGCGCCGGGTCACGCTGTGGTCTGAGCAATCTGTGCCGGCAACCGCGCGCTGATGATGTGTCGAGCGTCGGCGAGGATGGTGTCGACGATGTCGGCGCAGCTGCCGATTTCGTGGATCAGCCCCTGGGCCTGGCTTGCCCACCAGAGTCCGTCCTCGACGTCGCCGGCGCCGTATACCCGCTCGCGGCCGCGAGCGCCGCTGGCGAGGTGGGCGATGTCGTCGAAGCTGGCACCCGGGCGCCGGGACAGGTCGACGATCTCTTCGGAGACCGAGTTGCGGGCGACGCGTGCGGAGTTGTGGAACTCGCGGAACACGATTCGCGTGTCGCGTTCGGTGTTCTGCACGATCTGTTTCTTGACGTTGTCGTGGATCGGCGCCTCGGTGGTGGCCATGAACCGGGTGCCCATGTTGACGGCGGAGGCGCCGAGGGCGAGGGCGGCGACGAGTCCGGCGCCGGTGGCGATTCCGCCGCTGGCGATGATCGGGATCGTCAGGGCGCGGGCCGCTGCGGGGATCAGTACGAGTCCGGGGACGTCGTCTTCGCCGGGGTGGCCGGCGCATTCGAAGCCGTCGATGCTGATGGCGTCGACGCCGAGTTGCTCGGCCTTGACGGCGTGCCGGACCGAGACCGCTTTGTGGATCACCTTCACGCCGGCGGCCTTGAACGTGGGCAGGTGCGGGGCCGGGTTGCCGCCGGCGGTTTCGACGATGGTGATGCCGCTGTCGACGATGGCGTCGCGGTATTCGTCGTAGGGGACCGGTTGGATGGTGGGCAGAATGGTGAGGTTGACGCCGAACGGTTTGTCGGTGAGATCGCGGCAGCGGGCGATCTCCTTGATCAGGGCCTCGGGCGTGGGTTGGGTGAGGGCGGTGAGGAATCCGAGTGCGCCGGCGTTGGCGACCGCGCTGATGAGGTCGGCGGTGCCGACGGCGGTCATGCCGCCGCACACGATGGGGTGTTCGATTCCGAACGTCTGGGTGAACTCGTTGCTGAACATATTTTCCTCGAAGAGTGACCCGCCGTTGCCGGGGCCGGCGGTCATGGGGTGATCGACGGTGGGTGATGGGTGGAACGGGGGCTGCAGCAAAACTCTGGCCATACTGAAACTCGAATCGAATTCGAGAATAGGGATCGCGGGCGGGCACTGTCAAGGGGGAGGACGTCACCGGCAGGGCCTACCCGTTACGGGTTGACGTGCTGGCGTGCCGCATCGAGTTCGTCGGGCGTTCCGAGAGCGATGAGGATCATTGCGGGTTCGAGTTGGATAGTGGGCGCCGGATTGGCGACGAACTGACCGGAGACGGTGCGAATCGCAAGCAGCAGTGCGCCGCTTGCGTGAAGTCCCATCTGCTCGAGCGTGTATCCCACCCAAGGTGATGTGGAACCGACGGTGATCTCTTCCATGCGGTAGTCGAGGGTCTCGTCGTGCATCACCACGTCGAAGAATTCGGCCACGTGGGGTTGCAGCGCAAAGGAACCCATTCTGCGGCCGCCGATCAATTGCGGGTTGACCACCCGGTTGGCTCCGGCGCGCACGAGTTTGGACATCGACCCTTCATTCCGGGCGCGGGCGATGATGATGAGGTCCGGGCGCAGTGCCCGGCTCGACAGCGTGACGTACACGTTGTCGGCGTCGGTGTCGAGCGCGGAGATCAAAGCGTGTGCATGCGCGATCCCGGCGGCTTCGAGGGTGCGGTCGTCGGTGACGTCTCCGATGACGGTGGGGTGCTGGATGTCTCGGAGTCTGTCCGGTTCGCGGTCGATGACGACGATCTCGCGGCCGAGCGAGGTGAGGTATTGCGCGCTCGCGGTACCCACCCGGCCCCATCCGCAGATGATGATGTGGCCGGTCATCCGGCTGATGTGTCGATCCATTCGCCGTCTCTCCATGTGGTGGCGCAGGTGGCCCTCGATGAGAGCCTCGAGGAGGACGCCGAACATGTACAGCGCGGTGCCCACCCCCGCGAGGATGAGGGTGATCGTGAATATTTCTCCGACGCGGCTGAGGGGATGTACTTCGCGGAATCCGACGGTCGTGATCGTGGTGACCGTCTGATAGAGCGCGTCCAGGAGTCCGAAGCCGAGGACGATGTATCCGGCCGTGCCGATGACAACGACCAGCGCGAACGCGAGGAGCGCTCGACCGATTCGTCCCAGGGGGCTCACTGCGACAATTGTTCACCCAATCTCGTCGCCGAGTGGGTACTTCCGGTGGACTACCGGTAGGTGGGGAGGCGGACGTGGCACTCGTCGGTGCGGTGCCGCCTCCCCGGGGCGGTCAGTCGCCGATGACGGCGTCGGCCTCGATCTCGATGAGCAGGCCGGGGGCGATCAGCGCGCTGACCTCGAGGATCGTCGTGGCGGGGCGGATCTCGCCGAAGACCTCGCCGTGCGCGACGCCGGCTTCTTCCCACCGGCTCATGTCGGTGAGGTACATGCGGGTGCGGATCACATCGGTCGTGCTCGCGCCGGCCTCCGCGAGCGCTGCCTCGATTCGGCGCAGCGCCTCACGGGTCTGCTCGGCGAGATCGTCGCCGCCGACGGGGCCGTCGGGACCCGACGCGGTGGTACCCGACACGGACACGAGCTGACCTATGCGCACGGCGCGGGAATAGCCGATCTTGCCTTCCCACTCGGAACCGGACGAGACGTTGTTTCTGTTCGACATGAGCGACATTGTCGCAATCCCCGATCCGGCGCTCACCAGCGCGGTCGACGGCGACGATCTCACGTCCACCCGGCGTGAAGCCTTGACACCGGTTAGAACAAATGTTCGCATGTACTCATGAGGTGGGATGGGCAAGCGGTCGACGCCGACGACGGTGCATTGCCAGGGCTGGAACGCGCCGGACTCGTGCGAAGCGTGCAGACACCCGAGTTCGACGGCATCACCTTCCACGAAGTGCTCTGCAAGAGCGCGCTGAACAAGATGCCCGAGGAGTCGCAACTGCCATTCCGGTTCACCGTCAACGCCTTTCGCGGGTGCTCGCACGCGTGCCGCTACTGTTTCGCCCGGCCCACCCACGAATACCTCGACCTCGATGCGGGCGGCGACTTCGACAGCCAGATCGTGGTGAAGACCAACGTCGCGGCGGTGCTGCGCAAGGAGTTGGGGCGAAGGTCGTGGAAGCGTGAACACGTGGCGCTCGGCACCAACACCGATCCGTATCAGCGCGCCGAGGGCCGGTACCGCCTGATGCCCGGGATCATTCGCGCGCTCGCCGAATCCGCGACCCCGTTCTCGATTCTGACCAAGGGGACGCTGCTGCGGCGCGACCTCCCGCTCCTGACTCTGGCCGCCCGGCAGGTGCCGGTGAGCATCGGCGTCTCGCTGGCGATCCACGATCCCGACCTCCAGAAGTCGATCGAGCCGGGAACACCTACCCCGAAGGCGCGTCTCGATCTGATCCGGGCGATCACCGACGCCGGGCTGCCGTGCAATGTGATGGTGGCTCCCGTGATTCCGTTCCTCACCGATTCGGTGCGACACCTGGACGGCCTGCTCGAATCGATCGCCGATGCCGGTGCCTCGGGCGTGACCGTCTTTCCGATGCATCTGCGCGGCAGCACCAAGGGCTGGTTCATGAACTGGTTGTCGACGGAGCATCCCGCCCTCGTCCGCCAGTACCGGCAGTTGTACGGGCGGGCGGCCTACGTTCCGGCCGAATACAAGTCGTGGCTGAAGGAGCGAGTCGACCCCCTCGTCGACCGGTACGGTCTCGGCGGCGGTGCGAAACATCGGGACGCCGGGCAGACCGAGCCGGACCGCGGTGAACTGGTCGGGGCCGGACGGCCCGGACCGGCACTCACCCTCTTCTGAGGTGGACGGTCCGCCTCGGTTCGTACCATTCGGCGCCTGCGGGTTCGCCCGCCATGTTCCAACTCCACGAAATGGCCGGAGCGATGCGCACATAGATGCCGGGCCCGACTATTCCATCCCGTTCCACCGGCTGATCGGCTGTGCCGTAGACCCGGGTGGATCGAGCGACGAACGGTTCGAACGACACCAGATCGTCGACGACCAGCGACACCTTGTTGTTGCCTGACCGGATGTTCCGGAACTTACGGGTACCGGCGACGGACGGTCCGGTCCCGCCTACCCAGAAGTCCGTTCCGTCGAACTCGAATGCCAGCGGAACCACGTCGGGTTGTCCGTCGGCGCCCACGGTGGCGACCCGGGCGATCGGCCGCGACCGCAGGTAGTCGATTTCTTCGTCCGTGAACGACATGGAATTCTCCTGTTCGACGGGACATTGCGTCGGTGCAACTTCGACACCGGGGGCACACGGCGAGTCAGGCGAACACGTCGTCGAGCCAGGACTTCCACGCGTCCTGCGACTTCTCCTGGTCGGCGCCCGCGGCGAACAGGTGGTGCGCCGCGTCGACCGTTCCGCCGAATGCGTTGCGGCCGTAGAACCGGTACAGCGCGTCGCCGGTCCGGATGCCGATGAAGTGCGGCGTCAGGTAGTCGACGACGCCGTCCACCGTGCCGAATCCGGGGACGTCGACGGTGACGGTGTCGCCGGCGGTCGACGTGTCGGACAGGCCGAGCGCGCCGCGGAGCGTGGTCATGGCGCCGGGATCGGCGGACGCCGCCGGGCCGCCGGTCGCGCTGTAGGTGGCCGCGCGGCCCGCGAAGTACCGGACGTACTGGCCGAGACTGTGCAGGTAGAACGTGGTGTGCTTGTCGGCGCCGTCGTACTGGGCGTCCCAGTCGTCGGTGAAGATGCCGCTGTGCACGTAGCGCAGCGCCGCCGTGCCGCCGTCGCGCGCCTCGATGAGGTACTCGAGGGCGTTGAACCAGCCGTCGGGACCCTCCTGGCGGACCGCGAACTTCTGCGGTGGTTCCCACGCGACGACTGCGGGGTCGGCCGGCCCCTCGCTGCCGACCCCGGGATCGAGGTCGGTGGGGAACATCCAGCCGCCGGTGCCCGTGGTGACGGCGGCGAACACGTCCTCGGGGGTGGCGTTCAGGACGACTTCGCGGCGGATCTCGAAATTCTTCGACATGGCTAGCTCTCCTCGTGACGGTTGTCGGATGACTTCGCTTGCGCGGACGGTGTTTTCAGGCTCGGATGCAGTGCGACGACGAGGCGGTGCCTGCGCCCGTTCGGGGCGTTCTCGTCGTGGTAGCGGGACACCAGGTTCTTGACGGTCTCGCCGAGTTCATCGGCGAACGCGGAGCGGTCGGTCGCCGACGCGAACCGGATCTCGCTGTCGATCGCGTAGGTGGCCAACGGCTGACGTGCCGCGGTGGCGCCGGCGATCAACTCGCCGACCTCACGGACCAGTCGCGCAGCCAGTGCCACCAGCCAGCGGGCCGACAGTTGGTCCGGTGCCCGGTCGGGATCGGGCGCCAGGGCGGCGAACGCGGCGGGGGAGATGACGTACGACGCCGCGGTGGCCTGGAACAGGCGTTCGGTGACGTTGCCCTTTCTGCGTTCCTCGACGAGTTCGACGAGGCCGTGTTCCTCGAGCGCCCGCAGGTGGTAGTTGGCCTTCTGACGTGTCAATCCCACCTGCGCTGCGACGGAACTCGCCGAACCGGGTTCGGCGAGCGCTGCCAGCAACCGCGCCCGGACCGGGTCCAGGGAGATCTCGGCTGCGGCCGCTTGATCGATCACTGCTATGTCCAACATGCGTCAACTCTCGCACCGACAATAAATTCTGTCAAGACAAAAAAGTCTATCGGTGGATGTTGGTCAGCGGAGCGCGGGCGGGTTGTTCAGATCGCGTGCCGAGTAGGTGTCACAGGCCTGCACCTGGCCGGTCCGGTATCCGGTGGCGAACCATTTCTGGCGCTGCTGCGAGGAGCCGTGTGTCCAGCCCTCCGGATTCACCCGGGCGCCCGCCGACTGCTGGATGCGGTCGTCGCCGACCGACGAGGCGGCGGACAGGGCGTCGTCGATGTCGGTGTCGGTGAGGGTGTTCAGGAACGGCGGCCCGCCGTCGGGACCGGGGAGGGTGTCGGCGTAGTGGGCCCACACGCCCGCATAGCAGTCGGCCTGCAGTTCGGTCCGCACCGCCGCCGAGTCGGCGCCCCGCGGGTCGGCCTGCGCCCTTCCGATGTCGCCGAGCTGGTTCTGGATGTGGTGACCGAACTCGTGCGCCACGACGTACTCCTGCGCGAGCGGGCCGCCGCTGGAGCCGAAGCGGTCGACGAGGAGCTGGAAGAAGCTGGTGTCGAAGTACGCCGTCGAGTCGGCCGGGCAGTAGAACGGCCCGACCTCGCTGGTCGCGTTGCCGCAGCCGGTGCTGACGGACCCGGAGAACAGCACGACCTCCGGCGGCACGTACGCGGTGCCGGTCTGTTGCGCGAGTTCCTGTCCCCACACGGAGTCGAGACTGCCCGCGGTGAACACCACCCGGCAGTTCACGTCGCGGTTGGCGTCCGCACCGGTCTCGCACCCCGCGAGGCCCGCGCCGGAATTCTGGCCGGAGTCGGTGGTGCCGCTGAGACCGCCGAGCAGCGAACCGGGATCGCCGCCGAGGAGCAGCGCCAGAACCAGCACGATCAGACCGCCCGCGCCGCCACCCATCGCGAACTTGCCGCCGAGGCCACCGCCGCCCCCACCTCCGGTCGACACCCGGCCGGAGTCCATTCGGGCGCCCTCGTTGAAGGTCATGTGTCTTCGCTTTCTCTTCAGTTTTCCGGTGCGTGCCGATCGAGCCTCCCACGTGAAGCGGGTATGCGTTTCCGCTCACGCACGGTGTCTCCGTAGGATCTCAGCCAACGAAGTAGCTTGCCCCATGTTTCGAAAGGAATCCCGTGCTGCGCACACATCTCGCCGGCTCATTGCGAGCCGAGCAGGCCCAGCAGACCGTAACCCTCACCGGTTGGGTTGCCAGGCGTCGTGATCACGGCGGGGTGATCTTCATCGATCTACGTGACGCGTCGGGCGTGTCCCAGGTGGTGTTCCGTGAGGGTGCCGCCGCCGAGCAGGCCCACCGTCTGCGCGCCGAGTACTGCGTCAAGGTCACCGGTGTGGTCGAGGTCCGTCCCGAGGGCAACCAGAACTTCGAGATCCCCACCGGCGCGATCGAGGTCAACGTCACCGAGCTCGAGGTCCTCAACGAGAGCGCGCCGCTGCCGTTCCAGCTGGACGACCAGGCCGGCGAGGAAGCGCGCCTGAAGTATCGCTACCTGGACCTGCGCCGTGAGGGCCCCGGTCACGCCATCCGGTTGCGGTCCAAGGTCAACGCCGCGGCCCGCGCCGTGCTCGCGCACCACGAGTTCGTCGAGGTCGAGACGCCCACGTTGACGAGGTCGACGCCGGAGGGCGCCCGCGACTTCCTGGTTCCCGCGCGACTGCAGCCGGGTAGCTTCTACGCGTTGCCGCAGAGCCCGCAGCTGTTCAAGCAGCTGCTCATGGTCGGTGGCATCGAACGCTACTACCAGATCGCGCGCTGCTACCGCGACGAGGATTTCCGCGCGGACCGTCAGCCCGAGTTCACGCAGCTCGACATCGAGATGAGCTTCGTCAACCAGGACGACGTCATTCTCCTCGCGGAGGAGGTGCTGACGTCGCTGTGGAAGCTGGTCGGGCACGAGATCAAGACGCCGATCGCGCGGATGACGTACGCCGAGGCGATGCGCCGCTACGGTTCCGACAAGCCGGACCTGCGGTTCGGTGTCGAACTGGTCGAGTGCGCCGAGTTCTTCAAAGACACCACGTTCCGTGTCTTCCAGCAGGAATACGTCGGTGCGGTGGTCATGCCCGGTGGCGCGAGCCAGCCGCGGAAGCAACTCGACGCCTGGCAGGAGTGGGCGAAGCAGCGCGGGTCGAAGGGCCTGGCGTACGTGCTCGTCGGCGAGGACGGCAGCCTCGGCGGACCGGTGGCCAAGAACCTCACCGACGCCGAACGTGAGGGCCTGGCAGCGCACGTCGGCGCGAAGCCCGGCGACTGCATCTTCTTCGCCGCCGGTGCGACCAAGTCCTCCCGCGCGCTGCTCGGCGCCGCCCGCGGTGAGATCGCCCGCAAGCAGAACCTCATCGACCCGGACGCGTGGGCGTTCGTGTGGGTCGTCGACGCACCGCTGTTCGAGCCGACCGCGGACGCCACCGCGAGCGGTGACGTGGCGCTCGGGTACAGCGCCTGGACGGCGGTGCACCACGCGTTCACCTCGCCGAAGCCGGAGTCGATCGACACGTTCGACACCGACCCGGGTTCCGCGCTCGCGTACGCCTACGACATCGTCTGCAACGGCAACGAGATCGGCGGCGGCAGTATTCGTATCCACCGCAAGGACATTCAGGAGCGAGTGTTCAAGGTGATGGGCATCTCCCACGAGGAGGCCGAGGAGAAGTTCGGGTTCCTCCTCGACGCGTTCGCGTTCGGGGCGCCGCCGCACGGCGGCATCGCGTTCGGCTGGGACCGGATCACCGCCCTGCTGGCCGGGGTCGATTCGATCCGCGAGGTCATCGCGTTCCCGAAGTCGGGTGGCGGTGTCGATCCGCTGACCAGTGCGCCGGCGCCGATCACCGCGCAGCAGCGCAAGGAATCGGGTGTCGACGCCAAGCCGGAGCCGAAGGGTGACGCCGTGGCGGCGAAGCCCGACGCTCACGCCGAGAAGTAGGCGGGTCCGCCGGCGCGTGTCGCCGGCGGGCTCGGACGATCGGACGACGCGGAACAGCCGGGGGACACGATGTTGCACCTGCGAGTGATCTGTCCGGCCGAGCGCACCGAGGACGTCCTCGGTGTGCTCGCCGCGGAACCCGGCGCCACCCACGTGGTGGTGCTGCGCCAGGCGGCGATCGACCCCGCCGGCGACGCGATCCAGACCGACGTCGCCCGTGAGGCGGCCAACGACGTGATCGACGCGCTCGAGGCCCTGGGAATCGATCGCACCGGCGCGATCACGGTGGAGCCCGTCGACACGGTGCTGTCGAAGTCCGCACGCGAGGCAGAGAAGGCGGCCCCGGGCGATCCCGCGGACAGCGTCGTGTGGGAGGAACTGGTCAGCCGGACGCGTGAGGAGTCGACGCTCAACGTCACATTCCTCGCGTTCCTCACCATCGCCTGCCTGCTGGCCGCGGTGGGTGTGGTGACCGACTCGCCGATCACCGTCGTCGGAGCCATGGTGGTGGGACCGGAGTTCGGCCCGCTCGCCGCGCTCGCCGTCGCCCTGATGCGGCGCAAGCTCGGGCTGGCCCGGCGGTCGCTGATCGCCCTGCTGTTCGGTTTCCCGTTCGCGATGGCGGCGACACTGCTCGCGACGCTGGCGATGGAGCGAATCGGGTGGATGGAGTTCGAGAGCATCGAGTCCCTCGACCAGGTCGACTTCATCTACCGCGTCGGACCGCTGTCGTTGATCGTCGCGCTGCTCGCCGGCGCGGCAGGCATGCTCGCGCTCGTGTCCTCGAAGTCGGCGGCACTCGTCGGCGTCTTCATCTCGGTCACCACCGTTCCCGCTGCCGGATTCGCCGTCGTCGCCGTCACCGTGGGCGAATGGCGCGTCGCGGCCCTGGCGGCGCTGCAACTCGGGGTCAACATGGTGGGCATCGTCGTCGCCGGCGTCCTCGTCCTGGCGCTGCGACTGCGCAGCGGCGGCGATCCCCGCCGGCTGCTCGAGCAGGCACGGAGAGACCGCTCCGTGGCGCAGCGGCGGCGAGCCTGATGAGCGTCTCGCCGCACGACGGCGCGGGCTACGATGAACTGTTCGGCGACGACGGCGGCCTCCGGGAACCGTGGGCGGAATTGGCCCAGGACTTCACGGACGGCGGGCCCGACTCCGTCCGCCGCCTGCAGTCCCGCATCCGGCTCCTCGTCGACAACCACGGGATCACCTACAACCCCCTCGACGGTTCGGACGCCCCGACCGCACCGCCGCGGTGGGAGATCGACGCGGTCCCGCTGATCGTCGCGGCCGACGAATGGGAGCAGCTCGCGGCGGGCTTCGTGCAGCGCTCCAGGCTCCTCGACGCGGTACTCGCGGACCTGTACGGGCCGATGACGCTCGTCCGGAGCGGCGCCGTGCCCGCCCGCACGGTGTTCGGGCACCCGGGCTACGTCCGTGCGGCGCACGGCATCACGGTGCCGGGCCGCCACCAGCTGTTCCTGCACGGACTCGACGTCGGCCGCGGGGCGGACGGCACGTTCCACGCGCTGCGCGACCATACGCAGTCCCCGGCAGGCGCGGGCTACGCGATGGCGGACCGCCGCGTCATCGCACGGGCGATGCCCGGCATCTACGAGACGGTCGGACCGCGCCCGCTGTCCTCGTTCGCCCAGTCGATGCGGCTCGCGGCGATCGACGCCGCCCCCGCGGGCACCGAGGACCCGCTCGTCGTCGTCCTCAGCCCCCGCACCCGGTCCGAGGCCGCATTCGATCAGGCGTATCTCGCGACGGTCCTCGGCTTCCCGCTCGTGGAGAGTGCCGACCTGGTGGTCCGCGACGGCCATGTGTGGATGCGGTCCCTCGGCAGTCTGGAACGCGTCGACGTCATCGTCCGGCGGGTGGACGCCGACCTCGCCGACCCCCTCGACCTGCGCCCCGGCTCCCGATCCGGGGTGGTCGGTCTCGTCGAGGTGCTGCGGCGGGGCGCGGTGACCGTCGTCAACACCCTCGGCAGCGGAATCCTCGAGAACCCCGCCCTCACCCGGTTGCTTCCGGACCTGTGCCGACGGCTGCTCGACGAGGACCTGCTGCTGCCCTCGGTTCCGAGTTTCTGGGGCGGCGACCGGTCGGAGCTGTCGCACATCCTCGCGAACGCCTCGTCGATGGTGCTGCGCGCGGTGCACGGAGGCTCGCCGATCGTGCCCGCCGACCTCGGTGACTCCGACCGGGACACCCTGCTGGACCGGGTGCGGGCCGAACCCGAGCGGTGGGTCGGGCAGATCGTCCCGGACCCCTCGTACGCGCCTGCCGCCGACGGATCCGGGGACGTCGTGCTCGCACCGGTCGGGATGCGGTTGTTCAGCGTCGCGCAGCAGGTGGGATTCACCCCGATGGCCGGCGGTCTCGGCACGTCCCTCGTTCCCGGGGCCGAGCGCGGCGACCGCCGCCACGCCGGGGCGAAGGACGTCTGGATCCGGCTGGCGCAGCGCACCGCGTCCACCGATCCGGGCGACGGCGCCGAGCGGGACGGGGAGACCCTGCCCACGTATGCGGCGACGACGTCCGACCTGATGACGTCGCCGCGCGCACTGACCGAACTGTTCTGGATGGGCCGGTTCGCCGAACGCGCCGAGGGTGCGGCCAGGCTGATGATCGCCGTGGGGGAGAAGTACCGCGACTACCGGCTGCGACCGTGGCTGGCGGGCGGCGGAAGCCTCCCGATCCTGCTGAACACGATCCTGCGGGTCGCCGACGCCGGGCACCACCCGGAGGGGCTCGATCTCGGGGCCGACTCGGACTCCGATCCGGTCACCGACCAGCGGCGGGTGCGTTCCGAGTTCCGCTCGCTGACGGCGGACCCCGACCGGGACGGCTCGCTCGCCCACGCGGTGCGCGGCGTCGAACAGGCCGCGCGAGCCGTGCGCGGGCAACTGTCGAACGACATCTGGGCCGTGCTCAGCTCCGTCGAACGCGCGCTCGGACAGGTCAACGCCGACACGGTCGACGACGGGTCCGCACTGTTCGAGGCGCAGTCCGCGGTGCTCGGCGGCATGCTCGCGCTGTCCGGGGTCGCCGCGGAGTCGCTGGTCCGCGATACCGGCTGGCACGTCATGGACATCGGCAAACGGATCGAACGGGCAGCCACCCTGATCGCACTGGTGGACTCGACCCTCGGGCGGAAGACGGATCCCGCGACCGAACGGGCGGTGATCGAATCGCTTCTCGTCGCCACCGAGAGTTCCGTGGTCTACCGCCGCCGCAACCGCGGTATCCGCCCGGCGGCCGTGGCCGAGTTGTTGCTGTTCGACGTGAAGAACCCGAGGTCGCTGGCGTTCCAACTGGAGGCGTTGCGCACGAATCTGGCCGCACTGCCGGACGCTTCGGGTGCGTCACGCGCGGAGCGGCTCGCCGAGGACATGGTCAACACCGTGCGGCGGGTCGACCCCGTGCGACTCGAATCGGTCGATGCGAACGGGTCCCGGAAGGAGCTGGGTGAGCTGACGACCACCATGCGCGCACTGCTGAGCGAACTGTCCGACGTGATGCTGAAGGGTCAGCTGTCGCTGCCCGGCGGCACTCAGCCGCTGTGGGGGAGCGGCACCTCGTGGAGCACCTCCCCGGGCGGAGTTCCCGCATGACGGACACGACGCCCCAGGCAGGCCCGGGAGCGGAGCGGCCGGTTCTGCGCCGATACAAGATCACTCACCGCACGACGTACACGTACTCGGGGCCGGTGACCTCGTCGTACGGCCGGGGTTACCTCCTGCCGCGCGACACCGACGAGCAGCGCTGCGTCGGTTCCGTCGTCGACATCACGCCGCCGCCCGCAGACCGCTCCACCGGGTCGGACGTATACGGCAACCGGGACCTGTACTTCCAGGTGAGCACACCGCACGAGGAACTGGTGGTGGCGGCCGAATCCGAGATCGAGGTCTACGGACCGGACAAGGCGAGGCTCGCCGCCGCCCCGGCAAACGCGCCGTGGGAGCTGTCCCGGCCCGTGGGCACCGAGGGCGCGATGGCGCAGGAGTTCGTGCTCGACCTCGAGCCCCCCGAGATCGGCGACGCGGTCCGCGAGTACGCGGCGCCGAGCTTCCCGCCGGAGCGGCCCCTCGTGGACGCGGTGGTCGATCTCACGACCCGCATCCACCGCGACTTCGAGTACAAGTCGGGGTCGACGTCGGTGTCGACGCGGGTCGCGGAGGTGCTGGAGAAGCGGTCGGGGGTGTGCCAGGACTTCGCCCGGCTCGCCATCGCCTGCCTGCGCTCGCGCGGACTCGCGGCCCGATACGTGTCCGGGTACCTGGCGACGCAGCCGCCGCCCGGCAAGGAACGGATGATCGGCGTCGACGCGACGCACGCCTGGGCCGCGGTCTGGATGCCGGGGGACCGGTGGCTGGCCTTCGACCCCACCAACGACCAGCTCGTCGACGAGCGGTACACAGTGGTCGCGTGGGGCCGGGACTACGCCGACGTGCCGCCGCTGCGCGGTGTCATATACACAGAGGCACGAAACAGCACCATTGCGGTGTCGGTTGACGTGGCGCCGATGGAAGTACTCGCACCGGATCAGCCGAAATGCTGAAATTCATCGGGGCTTCCGGAGGAGGACTCGATGATCCGTGTCACTAGCAGGTAAGTTGGTCCGCGATGACTGCAATACTGGCAGACCCCGTTTCAGAGGTAGTTGCCGCAGCCGAGAAGCTGCTCACCCGTCGCACAGGGGCACCCGTGACACTGGTGGATCCCGTGGATCTCGGCGGTAGTGGCCGCACCATCGTGCTCCGTGTGCGGGTGGCGGAGAATCCGTTCTCCCTCCCCCGGACGTTGGTGATCAAGCAGGTCCGCGAGGAGTCCGGTGTGTCCGGCGCGCGGGCCGTCGATCCCGACGACCTGTCCGGCGACAGCCGCAGCGCCTTCCTCCGCGAGGCCGTCTCGTACCAGTTCGCCACGGCGCTGGCGACGGACAGCCGCCCCGGAGCCGAACTCCTCGCATCCGACCTCGAAGCCCGGCTCCTCGTGCTCAGCGACCTCGGGGACGCCACCCCGATCAGCGCGCTGCTCGAGCACTCCGACTCCGACACCGTCACCAACACCCTGATGGCCATGGCCCAGGCGCTCGGCCGCATGCACGCGGCCACCGTGGGCCGCGAAGAAGACTTCACCGCACTGTTGCGCCGCGCCGAGGTGGCGCACTGCGACGACACCGTGGCCGAGCAGGTGGAGCGTGCGGTGCCCGCCGTGCCCGGCCTGCTGTCCGACATCCTCCGCGTCGACGTCTCGCCGGAACTGACCGAGCAGGTGGCGCGGGCCGCGAAGCTGTTCGAGAGCGGCCGGTTCCGGGCGTTCAGCCCGTCCGACCTGTGCCCGGACAACATCATCGTCAACGACGAGGGCGTCCGGTTCCTCGACTACGAGTGGGGCGGGTTCCGCGACGCGATGCTCGACATCGCGTACGCGCTGGTCTCGTTCCCGGGCTGCCTGTGCAGCATCGAACTGTCCGAGGACCGCACCCAGGCGATGATCGAGGCCTGGCGGGCGGAGGTCGTGGGGATGTGGCCCGCGCTCGCCGACGACAACGTGCTCGCCGCCCGCATGGTCGAGGCGCAACTGATCTGGGTGTGGCTCAGCACGTACCTGTTCCTGCCGGACAACCACACGCGGATCGCCGCGGTCCGCGAGCATCACCTGTCGGTGCCGCGGTCCGAGGCGCTGACCCAGCGCTGGGACAAGCTGGCCCGTTCGGCGGATCACGCGGGGAACACGGTGGTCGCCCACGACGCCCGCGTCATCGCCGACAAGATCCGGGGACTGTCCGTCGGCTGACCCGTGGTACGGCCGGACTGGGTCGGACGGTGCGGGTTCAAGTAGCGTCGAACTTGTGAGCGATCTTTTCGGTTCGGATGTCGGCGAGGACGAGTCGGTGGGCCTGTTCGAGACGGTGCAGTCGGACGAGGCGGTGCAGCCCGACGAGGCGGCGGCTCCGCGCCCGGTTCCCGGTCCGGGGCCGGTCGACCACCGCGCACCGCTGGCCGTGCGCATGCGTCCCCGCACGCTCGGCGAGGTGGTCGGGCAGCAGCATCTCCTCGGCCCCGGTGCGCCGCTGCGGCGGCTCGTGGAGGGGTCGGGGGCGGCGTCCGTGCTGCTGTACGGTCCGCCTGGCACCGGCAAGACCACGCTGGCGTCGCTGATCTCCGGTGCCACCGGCCGCCGCTTCGAGGCACTGTCCGCGCTGTCCGCGGGCGTGAAGGAAGTGCGTGGCGTCATCGAACTGGCCCGCCGTCGGCTCCTCGCGGGCGAGCAGACGGTGCTGTTCATCGACGAGGTGCACCGCTTCTCCAAGACCCAGCAGGACGCACTGCTGGCGGCGGTGGAGAACCGGATCGTGCTGCTCGTGGCCGCCACCACGGAGAATCCGTCGTTCTCCGTGGTGTCCCCGCTGCTGTCCCGCTCACTGGTCCTGCAACTGCAGTCGCTGACGGCGGACGACATCGAGAACCTCCTCGAGCGGGCGCGCACCGACGAACGGGGTCTCGGCGGGGACATCGAGATCGCCGGCGACGCGATGGACCACCTGGTCCGCCTCGCGGCCGGCGACGCCCGGCGCGCGCTCACCGCGCTCGAGGCGGCGGCGGGCGCGGCGCTCGACCAGGCCGGTGACGCGGACCGTCCCGTGCTGCTGGACCTCGCGACGGTGGAGGCGAGCGTCGACAAGGCTGCCGTCCGCTACGACCGCGACGGCGACCAGCACTACGACGTGATCAGTGCGTTCATCAAATCGATCCGCGGTTCGGACGTCGACGCCGCCCTGCACTATCTGGCACGGATGCTGACCGCGGGCGAGGACCCCCGCTTCATCGCGCGGCGGCTGGTCGTCCACGCCAGCGAGGACATCGGGATGGCCGACCCGACCGCGCTGCAGACCGCGACGGCCGCCGCGCAGGCGGTGCAGCTGATCGGGATGCCGGAGGCCCGCCTCGCCCTCGCCCAGGCCACCATCCACCTGGCGACCGCCCCGAAGTCGGGGGCCGTCATCGCCGCGCTCGGCGCCGCCATGGCGGACGTCGCGGCGGGAAACGCCGGGCTCGTCCCACCGCACCTGCGCGACGGCCACTACGCGGGAGCGGCGAAGCTCGGCAACGCCGTCGGCTACCGATATCCCCACGACCACCCGGACGGGGTACTGGCGCAGCAGTATCCGCCCGACGAGCTCGTCGGCGTCGACTACTACCAGCCCACCACCCACGGCGGCGAGCGTGACATCGCGGGGCGCGTGGACAAACTGCGCGCCATCGTCCGCGGCACGAACCGTCAGGGTGGCCGGTTAAGCTGAATGTTGCCGAACCGCCGGGTGTGCCCAGCCACCCGGCGACCGTAGTTGCCCTCGAGACAGACAATAAGGATCACTGACGTGCAGACCCACGAGATTCGCCGGCGCTTCCTCGACCATTTCGTCAAGGCGGCCCACACCGAGGTACCCAGCGCCTCGCTGATTCTCGACGATCCGAACCTGCTGTTCGTCAACGCCGGAATGGTGCAGTTCGTGCCGTTCTTCCTCGGCCAGCAGACTCCGCCGTACCCGAGGGCGACCAGTGTCCAGAAGTGCGTGCGCACCCTCGACATCGAAAATGTGGGCATCACCACACGGCACAACACGTTCTTCCAGATGGCCGGCAACTTCTCCTTCGGCGACTACTTCAAGCGCGACGCGATCAAGCACGCGTGGTCGCTGCTGACCTCCGGTGTCGACGACGGCGGCTACGGGTTCGATCCCGAGCGGATCTGGGTGACGGTCTACCTCGACGACGACGAGGCGCGCGACATCTGGCGCGACGAGGTCGGCGTCCCCGAGACGCGGATCCAGCGCCGCGGCATGGCCGACAACTACTGGTCCATGGGCATCCCCGGCCCCTGCGGCCCGTGCTCGGAGATCTACTTCGACCGCGGCCCCGAATTCGGTCGGGAAGGCGGCCCGGAGGCCGACGAGGACCGCTACATCGAGATCTGGAATCTCGTGTTCATGCAGAACGAGCGCGGTCTCGGCGTCAGCAAGGACAACTTCGAAATCCTCGGACCGCTGCCGAAGCAGAACATCGACACCGGCATGGGCGTCGAGCGCGTCGCCTTCCTGCTGCAGGGCGTCGACAACGTGTACGAGACGGATCTCGTGCGCCCGGTCATCGCGAAGGCCGAGGAACTGTCGGGCCGCAAGTACGGCGTCGACCACGACGACGACGTGCGGTTCCGGGTGATCGCCGACCACGCGCGCACCGCCGCGATGCTCATCGCCGACGGCGTGAACCCCGGCAACGACGGCCGCGGCTACGTTCTGCGCCGCCTGCTGCGGCGCATCGTCCGCTCCGCGAAGCTGCTCGGCGCAGACAAGCCCAGCATGCGGGAGTTCATCACCGTCGTCCGCGACACGATGGCGCCGTCCTACCCCGTCCTCGCCACCGACTTCGGCCGCATCGAGACGGTCGCCGTGGGGGAGGAGACCGCGTTCCTCAAGACCCTCACGTCCGGTTCCAAGCTGTTCGAAGGCGCCGCCGAATCGGTGAAGGCGTCCGGCAAGTCGACGATCGGCGGCGAACAGGCGTTCGCGCTGCACGACACGTACGGCTTCCCGATCGACCTGACCCTGGAGATGGCGGCCGAGGCCGGTCTGACCGTCGACGAGGAGGGCTTCCGCACGCTGATGGCCGAACAGCGGCAGCGCGCGAAGGACGACGCCCAGGCCCGCAAACACGCGCACGCCGACCTGACCGTCTACAAGGAACTCCTCGACCGCGGACCCACCGAGTTCACCGGATTCCACGAATTGGTCTCCGAGGCACACGTTCTCGCCCTGATCTCGCAGGGGCAGCGCGTCCCCGTCGCGACGGTGGGCCAGGACGTCGAGGTCATCCTCGACCGCAGCCCCCTGTACGCGGAGGCGGGTGGCCAGATCGCCGACCTCGGCACCCTCACCGGTCCGGGGCTGCGGGTGAAGGTCAACGACGTCCAGAAGATCGCCAAGAAGCTATGGGTCCACAAGGTCACCGTGCAGGAGGGGCAGATCACCGAGGGCGACGTCGTGCTCGCACAGGTCGACGCCGCGTGGCGCAAGGGCGCCACCCAGGGCCACTCCGGCACGCACATGGTGCACGCCGCGCTGCGACAGGTGCTCGGCCCCAACGCCGTTCAGGCGGGCTCGCTGAACAAGCCGGGCTACCTGCGTTTCGACTTCTCCTGGCAGGGCGCGCTGACGGAAGCGCAGAAGCAGGACATCGAGGTCGTCGCGAACGAAGCGGTGGCCGCCGACTACTCCGTGAACACGTTCGTCACCGACCTCGACAAGGCGAAGGCGATGGGCGCGATGGCGTTGTTCGGCGAGAACTACGGCGACGAGGTGCGGGTCGTCGAGATCGGCGGACCGTTCTCGATGGAGCTGTGTGGTGGAACCCACGTGGGCAGCTCCTCGCAGATCGGCAACGTCACCCTGCTCGGTGAGCAGTCCGTCGGCTCCGGCGTGCGCCGCGTCGAGGCCTACGTCGGGCTCGACTCGTACCGCTACCTGGCCAAGGAACGGGCGCTGCTCGCCGGGCTGTCGTCGTCGCTGAAGGTGCCCTCGGAAGAGGTGCCCGGCCGCGTCGAGGCGCTGGTGGAGCGACTTCGGGTGGCGGAGAAGGAACTCGAACAGTCCCGCGCGCAAGCGGTTCTCGCGTCGGCGGGCACCTTCGTCGACAAGGCCCAGCGGGTCGGGCCGGTGCTGCTGGTCGCGGATTCCGCCCCGGCCGGTGTCGGTGGAAACGACCTGCGCGGACTCGTGACGGACATCCGCGGCCGGTTCGGCACCCAGCCCGCCGTGGTCGTACTGCTCGGTGACGTCGACGGCAAGGTGCCGTTCGTGGTCGCCGTGAGCAAGGCCGCCCAGGAACTCGGCCTGTCGGCCGGCGACCTCGTGAAGGAATTCGGTCCGAAGATCGGCGGCCGCGGCGGCGGAAAGGCCGACATGGCGCAGGGTTCCGGCTCGGACACCAGCGGAATTGCGGCCGCCCTCGACGCGGTCCGGGCGCAAGTCGCAGACAAGGTGGGGAGCCAGTAGCGGTGGATCACGCGGAACAGGGTCCGGATCGACCGGGAGTCGACGACCCTGGGCGTGGTCGGCGTATCGGCATCGATGTCGGCAGTGTCCGCATCGGTGTCGCGTCGAGCGACCCCGACGGGATCCTCGCCACCCCCGTGGAGACGGTGCCCCGGTCCAAGGAACGCGGGCCCGACGCGCCGGACATCCGGCGCATTGCCGACATTGTCGAGGAATACGAGGCGGTGGAGGTTATCGTCGGTCTGCCGCAGACCCTGCGGGGTGAACGGGGAAAAGCCGCCTCGATCGCTACTGTGTTCGCGAAGCGATTGCGAAGGAAGGTCGACCCGATACCGGTGCGGATGGCGGACGAACGTCTGACGACCGTCACTGCCGCACGGGCGCTTCGCGAGAGCGGTGTCAGTGCGAGGGGCCAGCGTCCTGTGATCGACCAGGCTGCGGCGGTGGCGATCTTGCAGGGATGGTTGGACGAGCGGAGCAGGTCGGTGAATGCAGGGGATTCAGGTGGGGACGTGCAGCTACCGGAGGCAGGCCAGTGAGCAATCACCGCCGCCGCCCCGCAGGTGAGCGACCCGACTTCGAGTACATCCCCCGCGAACCCCGACGGCACCGCTACCTCGAAGAGGACGACGACGAGATCGGCTACACGCCGACCCCCGACGACGACCTCGTCACCACCGGCCGCCACGCCGTGGTGTACGACGAACCGCACTTCGACGAGCGGGATTACGACGAACGGCACGTCGAGGAACCGCACTTCGCCGAACCGCACCTCGAGGAACCACAGCGCCACGAACCGCAGCGTCACGAACCGCATCGCGATTACGCGGAGCCGCGGTACGAACCGCGCTACGAGCAGCCCTACGACACCGAGTCCGTGTATGAGGACGGATACGGTCCCCGCTCCTACGGCGACGCCCGCGCATACCGGGAGCCGCCGGCCGACGACCATCCGTATGTGGACGACTACGTCGACGATTCGGACGACGCCCAGGCCTACCCCGAGGACGGCTACGACCGTCCGCAAGCGGACGTCGCGTTCGCGGAGGCCGAGACGCAGATCATCTCGGCGATTCCCGAGGAGATCCCGCCCACGGCGATTCCCGAGGAGATCCCGCCCACCCGCGCCGCTGCCCGCACGCAGGCTCGCAGGCGCAAACAGGCCAGGGGACGCGCACGCCGGGGCAAGGTGTTCGGCGTCCTCGCCGCTGCGACGGTCCTGATCGTGCTGGTCGGTGTCGTGTTCGTCGGCGGCAAGTTGTTCTTCGGTGGGTCCGACGCTCCCGCGGACTACGCCGGACCCGGTGGTCCCGAAGTGGTCGTGCAGGTCCATCCGGGCGACACCGCGGAGGAGATCGCCACCACCCTGGCGGACCGCGACGTCGTCGCCAGCGGATCAGCGTTCTTCAACGCCGCGGTCCAGAGCAATGCCATGAACTCGGTGCAACCCGGTTTCTACAGCCTTTCCACCCAGATTCCGGCGGACGACGCCGTGCAGGAACTGGTCGACCCCGCCTCCCGTGTCGGTCAGATGATCATCTCCGAGGGCAGGCAACTCCACGACACCACCGACGTGCAGACCGGCGCCAAGAAGAAGGGGATCTACACGCTGATCTCCGAGGCCAGCTGCCTGGGTGACGCCGGTCAGCAGAAGTGCATCAGCTACGACGACCTCAACGCCGCCGGTGCGGGCGACCTGACCGCGCTCGGCGTGCCCGACTGGGCGAAGGACTCGGTCGCGGGTGTTCCGGACCGGGACCGCCAGCTCGAGGGCCTGATCGCTGCGGGCAGTTGGGATTTCGATCCGACCGCCGGTCCGGCCGCCATTCTGCAGCGGCTGGTGTCCGAGAGTTCCGCGAGCTACGAGAAGACCGGGATCCTCACCGCGGGCAACCAGGTCGGTCTCACGCCGTACAAGATGCTGGTCGCGGCGTCGCTGGTGGAACGTGAGGCGATGCCCGACGACTTCTCGAAGGTCGCCCGCGTCATCCTCAACCGGCTCGCCGTCAACCAGGCGCTGCAGTTCGACTCCACCGTCAACTACGCGCTGGACACCACCGAACTGGCCACCACCGACGCCGACCGCGCGCAGGTGACACCCTGGAACACGTACGCCAGCCCCGGCCTGCCTGCGACGCCGATTTCGTCTCCGAGCATCGGGGCGCTCCAGGCGGTCGAACAGCCGGCGCCCGGCGACTGGATCTACTTCGTGACGGTCGATGCGAAGGGCACGACACTCTTCACGAAGAGCTACGACGAACACCTGGCCAACATCGACCAGGCTCTGAACAACGGGATTCTCAACAGTGGACGATGAGTTGGTGACTGCACGAAAAGCCGCGGTGCTGGGCAGTCCGATCGCGCATTCGCGATCACCGCAACTGCACCTCGCGGCGTACCGGGCGCTCGGTCTCACCGGGTGGACGTACGACCGCATCGAGTGCGACGGGGAGCGACTCCCCGGGCTGGTGTCCGGGCTCGGCCCGGAATGGGTCGGTCTGTCCGTCACGATGCCGGGCAAGATCGCCGCGCTCGAATTCGCGTCCGAGCGCACCGACCGGGCCGTCGCGATCGGCTCCGCGAACACCCTGGTCCGCATCGAGGGCGGGTGGCGTGCCGACTGCACCGACGTGGACGGGGTCAGCGGCGCGCTCACTGCGGGCGGTGTCGGTGCCATCGCGGGCGCCGAGGCGGTCGTCGTCGGCGCCGGGGGAACGGCCAGGCCCGCGCTCGTCGCGCTCGCCGACCTGGGCGTGAAATCCGTGACCGTCGTGGCCCGCGACGCGGGTCGCGCGGCGGGTGCGCTGGGGTGCGCGGAATCGGTGGGGCTCGACGTCCGGTTGCTGGGCTTCGACAGCCCCGAACTCGGTGCCCGGTGCGCCGCGGCCGCCGCACTCGTCAGCACCGTTCCGTCCGCTGCGATCACCGACTACGCGGACGTTCTCGGCCGGGCCCCGTTCGTGCTCGACGCGATCTACGACCCGTGGCCGACCCCACTGGCGGCCGCGGTCGAGGCGGCCGGGGGAACGGTCGTCGGTGGTCTGTCGATGCTGCTGCACCAGGCGTTCGGGCAAGTCGAGCAGTTTACCGGCCGCCCGGCGCCGCGCGAGGCGATGGCGGCCGCTCTGGGCTAGTTGTCCACAGGCCCGGCCGCCGTCCACAGGGCGATCGTTCGCGCAGGTCGCGGCGCGGGGTCCGGGTGTCCGGTCCCGCACGCTGGTCGGCATGTGGTGGCTGATCGTGACGAGTGTGGTGGCCGGTGCGGGTGCGGGACGGTGTGCGCGCCTCACCGCAGACCGGTATGTGGGCCCGGTGGGGCCGGGCTGGTGCGAGGCGGTGTGCGCTGTCGGCGTGGCCGTCACGGTCTGGGCCGACTCCGGCCGCAACCCGGTGTGGATACTGCCGGGTGCGCTGGCGTTCTGGTGGTGGTGTGCGAGTCTCGCCGCGACCGACCTGTGTGCGCGGAGGCTGCCGAACCTGCTGACGCTGCCCGGGTTCCTGGTGATCGTCGCCTTCGGTGTCGCGACCGGCAACGCGTCCGCCGCCGTGATCGGCGGTGTCCTGCTGGCGGCGGCCTATCTCGCCCTGTATCTCGGGGCACCCGGAGCGATCGGTGCGGGCGACGTGAAACTCGCGCTCGGGGTCGGCGCGGCCGCCGGGCTGGCCGGGGGAGAGGCCTGGGTGTTCGCTGCCGCGCTCGCACCGGCACTGACCGCACTCGCGGGCTGCGTCGTCCTCGTCGTCCGGCGCTCGCCGCCGCCGCCGCTCCCGCACGGCCCCGCCATGTGTGCCGCGACGCTGGTGGCGCTGTTCGCCGGGCACGTCACCTGACCGAGTCCGCACCCTGCGCGCGCGCCCCGAGAGGACCACCGTCACTGCCGGACGCGGCGACATGGAAAGATATTGGCGTGCTGCGCTGGATAACTGCCGGAGAATCCCATGGTCCCGCCCTCGTCGCGATGCTCGAGGGGATGGTCGCGGGCGTCGAAGTGACGTCCGAGGACATTTCGACCCAACTCGCGCGACGCCGCCTCGGCTACGGCCGCGGTGCGCGGATGAAGTTCGAGGCCGACAAGGTCACCATCGTCGGTGGTGTCCGACACGGCCGGACGCTCGGCGGCCCGATCGCCGTCGAGGTGGGCAACACGGAGTGGCCCAAGTGGGAAACCATCATGTCCGCGGACCCGGTGGACGCCGACCTGCTCGCCGACCAGGCGCGGAACGCGCCGCTCACCCGTCCGCGCCCCGGTCACGCCGACTACTCGGGCATGCTCAAGTACGGGTTCGACGACGCCCGCCCCGTTCTCGAACGCGCGAGTGCGCGTGAGACGGCGGCCCGGGTCGCGGCCGCGACGTTCGCCCGGAGTTTCCTGCGCCAGGTGTTCGGCGTGGAGGTGCTGTCACACGTGATCTCGATCGGCGCGTCTGATCCGTACGTCGGGCCCGAACCCACCGCCTCCGACCTCGCGGCGATCGACGCCAGCCCGGTCCGCGCGTTCGACAAGGCCGCCGAGGAATCGATGATCGCCGAGATCGAGGCCGCCAAGCGTGACGGCGACACCCTCGGCGGTGTCGTCGAAGTCGTCATCCACGGTCTCCCGGTGGGTCTCGGATCGTTCATCAGCGGCGCGGACCGCCTCGACGCCCGTCTGGCGTCCGCCCTGATGGGAATCCAGGCCATCAAGGGCGTCGAGGTCGGCGACGGTTTCGAGACCGCGCGCCGGCGCGGCAGCCAGGCGCACGACGAGATGCGGCCCGGCCCGGACGGAATTCTGCGCTCGACCAACCGCGCCGGCGGTCTCGAGGGCGGCATGACCAACGGCGAGGCGCTCCGTGTGCGCGCGGCGATGAAGCCGATCTCCACGGTCCCGCGCGCCCTGGCCACCGTCGACATGTCGACCGGTGAGGAAGCCGTGGCCATTCACCAGCGGTCCGATGTGTGCGCGGTGCCCGCTGCCGGTGTCGTCGCCGAGGCGATGGTGGCGTTGGTCGTCGCCCAGGCCGCGCTCGAGAAGTTCGGTGGCGACTCGGTCGCCGAGACGGCCGCCAACTACGAGCGTTACGCATCGGGTGTCGCAGCCCGGCTCGCGCGATGACCAGCCCGTCTGCCGTCGCGCCGGGGCGGTGACGGGTGATGGCACCGAAAGCCGTGCTCGTCGGTCCGCCGGGAGCAGGTAAGTCCACGATCGGGCGGCGCCTCGCGCAGGCGCTGGACCTGTCGTTGTTCGACACCGACGTGGCCGTCGAGGAAGAGGCGGGGCGGACGATCGCCGATATCTTCGTCCAGGAGGGCGAACCCGCCTTCCGGGCCCTCGAGGAAGAGATCGTCCGGAAGGCCATCGAGAGCCACGAGGGGATCGTGTCGCTCGGCGGCGGGTCCATCCTCTCCGAGCGCACCCGGGAATTGTTGAAGGGCCACACCGTGATCTACCTCGAGATCAGCGTGGCGGAGGGGCTCAAGCGCACGGGAACCAACACCGCGCGCCCCCTCCTGTCCGGTGGCGACCCGCGCCAGGTGTACACCGAGTTGATGCGCAAGCGCCGACCGCTGTACCGGGAGGTGGCGTCCATCCGGATACGCACGGACGGGCGGAGTCCCGCCCGGGTGGTGCAGCAGCTGGTGGCGAAACTCGCCGAGTGATCGGCGACCCAGCGGAACCAAAGACGTCCGAGAACATCGGACAAGACGGAGCGGAGCAGCAGACAGTGACCGAACCGGTACGCGTACAGGTGCAGACGGCGAACCCCTACCCGGTCATCATCGGGCGCGGATTGCTCGGTGAGCTGGTGGACGAACTCACCGGCACGAGGACGGTGGCGATCTTCCACCAGCCGCCGCTGGCGGAGACGGCGGAGGCGGTGCGCGCGGCGCTCGCCGAGAAGGGGATCGATGCGCACCGCATCGAGATTCCGGACGCGGAAGACGGCAAGGATCTGGCCGTCGCCGGGTTCTGCTGGGAGGTCCTCGGCCGGATCGGCCTGACCCGCAGTGACGCCGTCGTCAGTCTGGGCGGCGGCGCGGCGACCGACCTCGCCGGGTTCGTCGCGGCGACGTGGATGCGCGGGGTCCGCGTGATCCATGTGCCCACGACATTGCTCGCGATGGTGGATGCGGCGGTCGGCGGCAAGACCGGCATCAACACCGAGGCCGGCAAGAACCTGGTGGGATCGTTCCACGAGCCGTCGGCGGTGCTGATCGACCTGGCGACGCTCGAGACGGTGCCCCGCAACGAGATCGTCGCGGGCATGGCGGAGGTCGTGAAGACCGGGTTCATCGCCGACCCCGTCATCCTGGAGCTCATCGAGAAGGATCCTGAGGCCGCGCTGGACCCGACGGGAACCGTTCTGCCCGAACTGATCCGGCGGTCCGTGGAGGTCAAGGCCAAGGTCGTGGCCGCCGACCTGCGGGAGTCGGATCTGCGGGAGATCCTCAACTACGGGCACACGCTCGGGCACGCGATCGAGCGGCGGGAGCGCTACCGCTGGCGTCACGGTGCGGCGGTCGCCGTCGGGCTCGTCTTCGCGGCCGAACTGGGGCGGCTGGCGGGACGCCTGGACGATGCGACGGCCGACCGGCACCGCACCATCCTGGAACTGGTGGGGCTTCCCACCACGTACGACGCGGACGCGTTCGGCCAGCTGGTCGAGGGAATGCAGACGGACAAGAAGAACCGGGCCGGCGTGCTGCGGTTCGTCGTGCTCGACGGGCTCGCGAAGCCCGGACGGCTCGAGGGCCCGGACCCGTCTCTGCTCGTCGCCGCGTACTCCGCGGTGGCCCGCGAGGCGACGCCGGGCGCCGGCGGTGCCGTCCTCCTGTGACGTAGGCCGAAGAAAGCAAGGACGCGGCGGTGTGAGCGAGCGCGCTCACACCGCCGCGTCGTGTGTCGGGTGGGGAAAGCCGAGCCGCTACTCGCCGCGCCGCTGGTCGTCCGTGGTCCGCTTCCCGAGATCGACCGGGTCCTGCCAGGTGGTGTCCCCGCCCTGCGGCTGATCGAGGTCGGATGTGTCCTCGCGGTAGTTGTGCACCGGTTCGAATACGGCCGTGTCGGCGTCGGAACCGGCGTACCCGGTGTCCGGGGTCTGCTCGTACGCCTGGCCCGGGTAGTTCTGGCCATACCCGTCGTCGTCGGCCACGGCTGCGGCTGCGGTTCCCCCCGCTGCGGCTCCTGCGGCCGCTCCGGCACCGTGCGCCGCCGGCCGGCGTTCGCCGCGGTCCTTCACCGTCTTCCTGGACTCCCGGCCGACGAAGAACCGGCCGAGGAACACGGCGAGCATCGCGGGGACGAAGATCAGCAGGACCGTGAACGCGGCCCCCGACGTGATCTCGAAGAAGAACGAGTTCTGGGTGACGTTGAGGTTCGGCACCAGGTTCGCCAGCCAGCTCCCCACCCCCGCGACGACTCCGCCGAGCAGGGCCGCCTTCAGCCACAGCATCGTCAGGTCGGCGCCGTCCTCCGGATCGGGGTTCCGGCGACGGTCCCGGATGCCGTCGATGCCGGCCCAGATCAGTGCCACGAACACCACGATCAGCAGTGCGAGCCATCTCAGAGCGGAACCCTGAAGCGGCCACTGTGTGATCGACACACCGAGGATCACACGAACGAAAACATGTATCAGGGCCATGCCGAGGCCGCGTACCACCCACGCATTCATGGGCACAGCGTAACGAGCGGGTTTTCGTCCGTGTGGCCTAACCCACACGGCGGCGGTCTGAAACCTGTTCTCGCCTGCGGGCGGGTGCCGTCGATCCGCGCCCTCCCGGCGGCGGATTGCCGGTACGTTTGACGACATGCCTGCTGATCATGGTTCGCGGCGCGCGGCGCTGCGCGCGGCCCTCGCCGCCCGGGATCTCGACGCACTTCTGGTGACGAATCTGGTGAACATCCGGTATCTCACCGGGTTCACCGGCTCCAATGCTGCGCTGCTCGTGCACGCGTCGGACGCCGTGGGCGCCGAGGAGCGCACCGTCATCTGCACCGACGGCCGCTACCTCACACAGGTCGGAGAACAGGTTCCCGATCTGCGTGCCGAGATCGCCCGCGCCAGCGCCGCCCACCTGATCGAATCGGTGGGGCGGCGGAGCCCGTCGTCGCTGGCGTTCGAAAGTCACGTCGTCACGGTGGACGAGTTCGCGGCCTGGTCGGTGCTCGCGCCGGACGCGCGGCTCGACCCCGTTCCAGGGCTCGTCGAGGAACTGCGGATGGTGAAAGACGACTTCGAGGTCGGACTGCTGCGCGCGGCGTGTGCGGCGGCCGACTCCGCGCTCGCCGAGCTGATCGAGCGTGGTGGTCTCCGCCCCGGACGCACCGAGAAGGAGGTGGGCCGGGAACTGGAGGCGCTGATGCTCGCGCACGGCGCCGACGGCATCTCGTTCGAGACCATCGTCGCGGCGGGTGCCCACTCGGCGATCCCGCACCACCGACCGACCGAGGCGGTGCTCGGCAGCGGCGACTTCGTGAAGCTGGACTTCGGGGCGGAGGTCGGCGGTTACCACTCGGACATGACCAGAACGTACGTCCTCGAGCAGGCCGCGGACTGGCAACGCGACGTATATGCGCTGGTCGCGCGGTCGCAGGAGGCCGGGCGGGACGCGCTGCGCCCGGGAGCCGAGGTGTCCGCGGTGGATGCCGCCGCCCGCCGGGTCATCGAGGACGCCGGTTACGGGGAGCTGTTCCTGCACGGCCTCGGACACGGCGTCGGCCTGGAGATCCACGAAGCTCCGGGAATCGGCAAGCTGGGCACCGGTACACTTCTGGACGGTGCGGCGGTGACCGTCGAGCCGGGCGTGTACTTCTCCGGGCGCGGAGGCGTGCGGATCGAGGACACGCTCGTGGTTCGTGAGCAGGGACCGGAACTGCTCACACTCACCACCAAAGACCTGACTGTCGTGTAGACGGTTTCGACCTTATCGAGGAGACGCGAAGCAAGTGGCTTCCACCAGTGATTTCAAGAACGGCCTGGTCCTGCAGATCGAAGGCCAGCTGTGGACGATTACCGAGTTCCAGCACGTGAAGCCCGGCAAGGGTCCCGCGTTCGTGCGCACCAAGTTGAAGAACGTGCTCTCGGGCAAGGTCGTCGACAAGACGTTCAACGCCGGCGTCAAGGTGGACACGGCCACGGTCGACCGCCGCGACATGACGTACCTGTACCACGACGGCACCGACTACATCTTCATGGACGGCGACACCTACGACCAGATCTCGATCAGCGAGGCCACCGTCGGCGACGGCGCCCGCTTCATGCTCGAGAACATGGCCGTGCAGGTCGCGACGCACGAGGACGTTCCGCTGTTTGTGGAACTGCCCGTCACCGTCGAACTGGTGGTCCAGCACACCGATCCCGGCCTGCAGGGCGACCGCTCCACCGGCGGCACCAAGCCCGCCACCCTCGAGACCGGCGCCGAGATCAACGTTCCGCTGTTCATCAACACCGGTGACAAGCTGAAGGTCGACTCCCGCGACGGCAACTACCTCGGGCGTGTGAATTCCTGAGTGTCCGGTACGCATAAGAAACTCGGCGCGCGGCACAAGGCCCGCAAACGTGCCGTCGATTTCCTCTTCGAGGCCGAGGCGCGAGATCTCGATCCGGTCGATCTCGCGACCGAGCGCGCCGAATTGTCCGGCGAGGACGATTCGGTGGCACCGGTCGCCCCGTACACCGTCACCGTGGTGACGGGTGTCGCGGAGAACCTGGACCGCCTCGACGAGGTGATCTCGTCCCACCTGCAGGACTGGACGCTCGAGCGGCTTCCCGCCGTCGACCGCGCCATCCTGCGCATCGCCGTGTGGGAGTTGTTCCACGCCACCGACGTGCCTCCGGTCGTGGCCGTGGACGAGGCGGTGGAGCTGGCCAAGCAGCTCTCCACCGACGAGTCGCCGGGTTTCGTCAACGGCATTCTCGGTCAGGTCGTGCTGGTGGCCCCGCAGGTGCGGTCGGCTGCGGCCGCGACGTCGCGGCGTGCCGAGACCGCCGGCGGCGAGTCGAACGACGCCCGCTCGTAAGTTCGTGTCCCGCTGCGGGCCCGCGTCGGCGGGTCCGCAGGTCAGGGGTCCGGGCCTGGCGCAGTCGACGCGCTGATAAGCTGTCCGCGTCAGGCATCCTTTAACGATCCGTCCAGTGAGGCGGAGAAGGAGGTCGTTGTATGCGCGTGCCCGAAGGGTCTCGCCCCGCCGGGGAACCGGCGGATTCAACACCAGAAGAGTCCCCGTCCGTCGAGCCCGCACGGGAGCTGCTGTCCGCGGCCGATGTGGGACGGACCATAGCGCGAATCGCGCACCAGATCATCGAGAAGACCGCGATCGACGCCGCCGACGGTGAAGCGCCGCGTGTCGTTCTGATCGGCATCCCGACCCGGGGCACGACGCTCGCCGCGCGGCTCGCCGGGAAGATCGAAGAGTTCTCCGGGGTGCGCCCACCGGTCGGCTCCCTCGACATCACCCTGTACCGCGACGATCTGCGCACCAAACCGCACCGCCCCCTCGAACGCACCTCGGTTCCCGAGGGTGGCGTCGACAACACCCTGGTCGTCCTCGTCGACGACGTGCTGTTCTCCGGCCGCACCGTCCGCTCCGCGCTCGACGCCCTCCGCGACCTCGGGCGGCCCCGCGCCGTCCAGCTGGCCGTCCTCGTCGACCGCGGCCACCGCGAGTTGCCGCTGCGCGCCGACTACGTGGGCAAGAACGTGCCCACCGCCCGCACCGAGGACGTCAAGGTGCTCCTGAGCGAACACGACGGCCGTGACGCGGTCATGATCTCCGGGGGGAAGAGCTAAGTGAAGCACCTGTTGTCGATCGCGGACCTGACACGGGAATCGGCAGTCGAACTTCTCGACGAGGCCGAACGCTTCGAACAGGCCCTCCTCGGGCGCGAGGTGCGCAAGCTCCCGACGCTGCGCGGCCGGACCGTGATGACCGTGTTCTTCGAGAACTCGACCCGCACCCGGGTGTCGTTCGAGGTCGCCGGGAAGTGGATGAGCGCGGACGTCATCAACGTCAGCGCGTCCAGTTCGTCGGTGTCGAAGGGCGAATCCCTCCGGGACACCGCGATGACGCTGCGCGCGGCAGGCGCCGACGCCCTGATCGTGCGGCACCCCGCGTCGGGTGCGGCCCACCAGATCGCGAGCTGGACCGGACGTCAGGACGACGGCGGACCCGCGGTCATCAACGCCGGTGACGGCACGCACGAACACCCCACCCAGGCGCTGCTCGACGCGCTCACGCTGCGTCAGCGGCTCGGCGACATCGACGGCAAACGCATCGCCATCGTCGGCGACATCCTGCACAGCCGGGTCGCGCGGTCGAACGCGCTGCTGCTGTCGATGCTCGGCGCCGAGGTCGTCCTCGTCGCGCCCCCCACGCTGCTCCCGGTCGGGGTGTCGTCGTGGCCGGTGTCGGTGGCGCATTCCCTCGACGCGGAGCTGCCCGGTCTCGACGCCGTCCTCATGCTGCGCGTACAGGCGGAACGGATGAACGGCGGGTTCTTCCCGTCCCAGCGGGAGTACTCGATCAATTACGGCCTGTCGGAGAAGCGGCTGGCGCTGCTTCCCGAGCACGCGGTGGTGCTGCACCCCGGTCCGATGCTGCGCGGCATGGAAATCGCCTCGGCGGTGGCCGATTCGTCGAGAACCGCCGTGCTGCAGCAGGTCACCAACGGTGTGCACATGCGGATGGCGGTGCTGTTCCGGCTGCTGGTCGGAGCGGAGGAAGTTGCGGGATGAGTGACAGTGCAGTGACAGGAGAGACAGTGCTCATCAAGAACGTGTTGCTGTACGGCGAGGGCGAGCCCACCGACGTTCTGCTCGGTGACCGCGTCATCGCCGCGATCGGTGCGGACGCGGGCACGGACGCCGCGCCCGACGCCGAGGTGATCGACGCGGCGGGGCAGATCCTGCTCCCCGGTTTCGTCGACTTGCACACCCACCTGCGGGAACCCGGCCGCGAGGACACCGAGACCATCGATTCCGGTTCCGCCGCCGCCGCGCTCGGCGGGTACACCGCGGTGTTCGCGATGGCCAACACCAGCCCGGTCGCCGACTCGGTGGTCGTCACCGACCACGTGTGGCGCCGCGGCCAGGAGGTCGGGCTCGTCGACGTGCATCCCGTCGGCGCCGTCACCGTCGGGCTCGAGGGCAAGCAGCTCGCCGAGATGGCCACGATGGCGTCGGGGACCGGCCGGGTGCGCATGTTCTCGGACGACGGCCACTGCGTCTACGACCCGCTGATCATGCGCCGGGCCCTCGAGTACTCGAGTTCGCTCGGGGTGCTCATCGCGCAGCACGCGGAGGAGCCGCGACTGACCGTCGGGGCGATCGCGCACGAAGGACCCACCGCCGCCCGGCTCGGGCTCGCCGGCTGGCCGCGCGCCGCCGAGGAGTCGATCGTCGCCCGCGACGCACTGCTCGCCCGCGACGCCGGGGCGCGGGTGCACATCTGCCACGCCTCCACCGCGGGCACCGTCGAACTGATGAAGTGGGCACGCGGACAAGGTATTTCGATCACCGCCGAGGTCACCCCGCACCACCTGCTGCTCGACGACTCCCGGCTCGAGACGTACGACGCCGTCAACAAGGTGAACCCGCCGCTGCGGGAGACGAGCGACGTCGCCGCGCTCCGGGCCGGACTGGCCGAGGGCACCATCGACTGTGTCGCGACCGACCACGCGCCGCACGCCGAGCAGGACAAGTGCTGCGAGTTCGCGGCCGCCCGCCCCGGCATGCTGGGGCTCGAGACCGCGCTGTCGATCGTCGTGCAGACGATGGTCCGCACCGGGCTGCTCGACTGGCGCGGCGTGGCCCGGGTGATGAGTGAGCGTCCGGCCGAGATCGTCGGACTCGACGACCAGGGTCGCCCGCTCGAGGTCGGCGAGCCCGCCAACCTCGTGCTGATCGATCCGGACGCCGAATGGACCGTCCACGGCCCCGATCTCGCCAGCGTCGCCCACAACACGCCGTACGAGTCGATGACTCTCCCGGCGCGGGTGACCACGACGATCCTGCGCGGCCGGATCACCGCGAGCGACGGCCGGGCCCGCGTCCGGGTGCGAAACGGCAGGGGATGACGGTGGAGAGAATTCTGTGGGTAGTCGGCCTCGTCGCGTTCTGGGCGCTGGCCATCTTCCTCATGTACATCGGCTGGCGCGGTCGCGCCCGGCGGCAGGCCGACCGGGTCGGGCAACTGCCCGGCGTGCCCGCGCACCTCGGCGCGCAGACGATCGCCCCGGCCACCGGACTGTACGTGGGCAGCACCCTCGCCCCCAGCTGGCAGGACCGGATCGCCGTCGGCGACCTCGGCTTCCGGGCGACGGGTGAGATCTCCCGCTACGAAACCGGGATCCTGCTCGAACGCGACGGGGCGTCGGCGATCTGGATCCCGCAAGACGCGGTCCGCGCCGTGCGCACCGAGCGCGGACTGGCGGGCAAGGTCATGAGCAAGGACGGCGTCCTGGTGATCCGGTGGGAGCTGCCGACCGGCACCGAGATCGACACCGGTTTCCGCAGCGACGACAAGTCCGTGTACCCGGCCTGGGTGGGCGCAGGGACACCGGACGGCAAGACAGACAGTGAAGATTCAGCGAATGCGGCGAGCTCTGGTGAGGTCGAGCAGAACGGAGAGAACGCATGAGCGGCTACGACACCGACTCTGCAGTACTGGTCCTCGAGGACGGACGGGTATTCCGGGGCACCACTTTCGGGGCCGTCGGCCAGACGCTCGGTGAGGCCGTCTTCAGCACCGGCATGACCGGCTACCAGGAGACGCTCACCGACCCCAGCTACCACCGCCAGATCGTCGTGGCCACCGCGCCGCAGATCGGCAACACCGGGTGGAACGACGAGGACGACGAATCCGTCGGCCCCACCGGCAGCAGCGCCGAGGCGAAGATCTGGGTCGCCGGGTACGTCGTCCGCGACCCCGCCCGCCGCACCTCCAGCTGGCGTGCCACCGGATCCCTGCAGGACGAACTCGTCAAGCAGGGCGTCGTCGGGATCGCCGGCATCGACACCCGGGCCCTGGTCCGCCACCTGCGCACCCGCGGCTCCATGCGCGCCGGCGTGTTCTCCGGCGACGCCCTCGCCGACACCGACGTGCTGCTCGACCGGGTGAAGGGCCAGCCGTCGATGCTCGGCGCGGACCTCGCCGGCGAGGTCAGCACCACCAGCGGGTACGTCGTCGAGCCGACCGGGGGAGACGCGCGCTTCACCGTCGCGGCCATCGACCTCGGCATCAAGACCAACACCCCGCGCATGTTCGCCGAGCGCGGCATCCGGGTGCACGTGCTGCCGTCCGACGCCACGCTCGCGCAGATCCTGGACCTGAAGGCCGATGGCGTCTTCCTCTCCAACGGCCCCGGCGACCCGGCGACCGCCGACGGCGCCGTGCACCTGACGAAGGAAGTCATCGGGCAGGGCCTGCCCCTGTTCGGCATCTGCTTCGGCAACCAGATTCTGGGGCGCGCCCTCGGTCTCGGCACGTACAAGATGAAGTTCGGTCACCGGGGCATCAACATCCCGGTTGTCGAACACGAGACGGGACGCATCGCGATCACCGCGCAGAACCACGGGTTCGCGCTGGAGGGGGAGGCCGGACAGGAGTTCGACACCCCGTTCGGCAAGGCCGTCGTCAGTCACACCTGCGCCAACGACGGTGCCGTCGAGGGGGTCCGCCTGCTCGACGGATCCGCCTTCTCGGTGCAATACCACCCCGAGGCCGCGGCGGGTCCGCACGACGCCGCGTACCTGTTCGACCGCTTCACCAGCCTGCTCGAGGGAGTCAAGAACTAATGCCACGCCGTACCGATCTCTCCCACATCCTGGTGATCGGCTCCGGGCCGATCGTCATCGGCCAGGCCTGTGAGTTCGACTACTCCGGAACCCAGGCCTGCCGGGTGCTGCGCGAGGAGGGCCTGCGGGTCAGCCTCGTCAACTCCAACCCGGCCACGATCATGACCGACCCCGAATTCGCGGACGCCACGTACGTGGAGCCGATCACCGCCGAATTCGTCGAGAAGGTCATCGCCCTCGAGGCCGAGAAGGGTCACCCGATCGACGCCGTCCTCGCGACGCTCGGCGGCCAGACGGCCCTGAACACCGCGGTGGCGCTGCACGAGCAGGGCATCCTCGAGAAGTACGACGTCGAGCTGATCGGCGCCGACTTCGACGCCATCCAGCGCGGTGAGGACCGGCAGAAGTTCAAGGACATCGTCGCCAAGGTCGGCGGCGAGTCGGCGCGCTCCCGCGTCTGCTACACGATGGACGAGGTCCGCGACACGGTCGCAGAACTGGGCTTCCCCGTCGTCGTGCGGCCGTCGTTCACGATGGGCGGCCTCGGCTCCGGCATGGCCTACGACGACGAGGACCTCACCCGGATCGCCGGCGGCGGCCTCGCGGCGTCCCCCACCGCCAACGTGCTGATCGAGGAGTCGATCCTCGGGTGGAAGGAATACGAACTCGAGCTGATGCGCGACGGCCGCGACAACGTCGTGATCGTGTGCTCGATCGAGAACGTCGACCCAGTCGGTGTGCACACCGGTGACTCGATCACCGTCGCCCCCGCCATGACGCTCACCGACCGTGAGTACCAGGCGATGCGCGATCTCTCCATCGACATCCTCCGCGAGGTCGGCGTCGACACCGGCGGCTGCAACATCCAGTTCGCGATGGACCCTGCCGACGGGCGCCTCGTCGTCATCGAGATGAACCCGCGCGTGTCCCGGTCCAGCGCGCTCGCGTCGAAGGCGACGGGCTTCCCGATCGCGAAGATCGCCGCGAAGCTCGCCATCGGTTACACGCTGGACGAGATCGTCAACGACATCACCAAGGAAACCCCGGCGTGCTTCGAGCCGACCCTCGACTACGTCGTGGTCAAGGCGCCCCGGTTCGCGTTCGAGAAGTTCCCCGGCGCGGACGACACCCTCACCACCACGATGAAGTCGGTCGGTGAGGCCATGTCGATCGGCCGCAACTTCACCGAGGCGTTCGGCAAGGTGCTGCGCTCCCTCGAGACCAAGCGGGCCGGGTACTGGACAGGTCCCGACGTGGAGGCCGCCGACCTCGACAGCCTCCTCGCGGAACTGAGCATCCCCCGCGACGGACGCGTGTACGGCATCGAGAAGGCGTTCGCGCTCGGCGCCACCGTCGAGCAGCTGTTCGACGCCACGAAGATCGACCCGTGGTTCCTCGACCAGATCCTGCAGATCCACGAACTCGGCGACACGCTGCGCGAGGCGCCCGAGGTGACCGAGCGGGTCCTGCGGCGCGCCAAGCACCACGGCCTGTCGGACCGGCAGATCGCGGCCCTGCGCCCCGAGATCGGTGGCGAGGACGCGGTCCGTGCGCTGCGTGAGAAGTGGGACGTCCACCCGGTCTACAAGACGGTCGACACCTGCGCCGCAGAGTTCGAGGCGAAGACGCCGTACCACTACTCGACGTACGAACTGGACCCGGCGGCCGAGTCCGAGGTGGCCCCGCAGACCGAGCGTCCGAAGGTCCTGATCCTCGGTTCCGGACCGAACCGCATCGGTCAGGGCATCGAGTTCGACTACTCCTGCGTGCACGCCGCCCTGACGCTGTCGGAGGCCGGCTACGAGACCGTGATGGTCAACTGCAACCCGGAGACCGTCTCCACCGACTACGACACGGCCGACCGGCTGTACTTCGAACCGCTCACGTTCGAGGACGTGCTCGAGGTGTACCGGGCGGAGTCGATCTCGGGCACCGTCGCCGGTGTGATCGTGCAGCTCGGCGGTCAGACCCCGCTGGGTCTGGCGAAGCGGCTGAAGGCGGCGGGGGTGCCGATCGTCGGCACCAGCCCCGAGGCGATCGACCTCGCGGAGGACCGCGGCGAGTTCGGGAAGGTACTGGTCGACGCCGGTCTGCCCGCTCCCAAGTTCGGCACCGCGACCACGTTCGCCGGGGCCCGCGACATCGCCGCCGGGATCGGATACCCGGTGCTGGTGCGGCCGTCGTACGTCCTCGGTGGCCGCGGCATGGAGATCGTGTACGACGAGGCGTCTCTCGAAAGCTACATCTCCCGCGCCACCGAGATCTCCGACGACCGGCCGGTGCTGGTCGACCGGTTCCTGGAAGACGCCATCGAGATCGACGTCGACGCGCTGTGCGACGGCACCGAGGTGTACCTCGGCGGCGTGATGGAGCACATCGAGGAGGCCGGTATCCACTCGGGCGACTCGGCCTGTGCGCTGCCACCGATCACCCTCGGCCGCGCCGACCTCGAGAACGTCCGCCGCTCCACGGAGGCGCTCGCCAAGGGCGTCGGCGTGAAGGGCCTGCTCAACGTCCAGTACGCCCTCAAGGACGACATCCTGTACGTCCTCGAGGCCAACCCCCGCGCCAGCCGCACCGTGCCGTTCGTGTCGAAGGCGACGGCCGTGCAGCTCGCGAAGGCGTGCGCCCGCGTCATGCTCGGCGAGTCCATCGCGAACCTGCGCACGAGCGGCGTGCTCCCGGCCACCGGCGACGGCGGCTGGACCCCGGCGGATGCGCCCGTCGCCGTCAAGGAGGCGGTGCTGCCGTTCAACCGGTTCCGCCGCGCCGACGGCACCGGGGTCGACACCCTGCTGAGCCCGGAGATGAAGTCGACCGGCGAGGTCATGGGCATCGACGCCGATTTCGGCACCGCGTTCGCGAAGAGCCAGACGGCCGCGTACGGTTCGCTGCCCACCTCGGGCTCGGTGTTCGTGTCGGTCGCCAACAAGGACAAGCGGTCGCTGATCTTCCCGGTCAAGCGGCTCGCCGACCTGGGCTTCCGGATCCTGGCCACCGAGGGCACCGCGGCCGTCCTCCGCCGCAACGGGATCACCTGCCAGGAGGTGCACAAGCACTCCGGCGAGAAGCTGGAGGCGGGGGAGCGCACCATCGTCGAGACGATCCGCGACGGTGAAGTCGACATGGTGATCAACACCCCGTACGGCAACTCCGGACCGCGTGTCGACGGCTACGAGATCCGCAGCGCGGCCGTCGCCACGAACATCCCGTGCGTCACCACCGTTCAGGGCGCGTCCGCCGCGGTGCAGGGCATCGAGGCAGCGATCCGCGGCGACATCGGCGTCCAGTCGCTCCAGGCGCTGCACGCGCGGCTGCGGTCGCCGGCCGTGGTCGTGGCCCCCGCGACCGGGGCCGTCTCGTCGTGAGCGGACACCATCATCACCACCACTCCTGGGTGCATCGGCTGACGTCGGCGGTCGAGCACCGGGGGCGGTTGTGTGTCGGCATCGACCCGCACCCGGGACTGCTCGAGGCGTGGGGCCTGCCCGTCTCCGCCGAGGGGCTGGAGACGTTCGCAGAGATCTGCGTGGAGGCATTCGTCGGTGAGGTGGCCGTCGTGAAGCCTCAGGTGGCGTTCTTCGAAGCGTACGGCTCCGCCGGATACGCGGTGCTCGAACGCACCATTTCGGTCCTCAGAGAGGCAGGGACGCTCGTCGTCGCCGATGCCAAGCGCGGGGACATCGGGTCGACGATGGCGGCGTACGCGCAGTCCTGGCTGGGCGCGGAGTCCACTCTGTCGTCCGATGCCGTGACGGTGTCGCCGTACCTGGGATTCGGTGCCCTGGATCCGGCGCTGTCGCTGGCGGCGGAACAGGGCCGCGGGCTCTTCGTGCTGGCCCGGACGTCCAATCCCGAGGGCGGCGATCTGCAGGCGGCGGGGACGGCCGCAGGGGTGTCCGTGGCCCAGTCCGTGGTGGACGCGGCTGTCCGGCACAACGACGCACAACCGGGTCTGGTGGGTCTGGTGGTGGGCGCGACACGCGGACACGGCCTGGATTTGTCGAATTTTTCCGGGCCGATTCTCGCGCCCGGTCTCGGCGCCCAGGGCGCGACTCCCGGTGATCTCGCCGACATTTTCCCCGATTCGCGAAAACTGTTGTTGCCGAACACGTCTCGTGGTGTTCTCCAGGCCGGACCGTCGGCCGCGGCACTGCGTGAGGCGGCCGTGAAGGTACGTGACGAGATCGAGTCCGCACTGTCATAGCCCACCTGAATCCGGCTCTGACCTCCGGGGGTGGGTTCGCAATCGGCGCCGGGCGTGAGTACGGTCGCTATCGCTGCTGGTTATCCAGTGGTTTGGACTATTTGCCAACGACGAGACGGAGGAACCGTGGCCCTTCCCCAGTTGACTGATGAGCAGCGCGCTGCTGCTTTGGAGAAGGCAGCTGCTGCCCGCAAGGCCAGGGCTGAGCTCAAGGAGCGCCTGAAGCGTGGTGGCACCGACCTCAAGCAGGTTCTCAAGGACGCCGAGGACGACGAGATCCTGGGCAAGATGAAGGTGTCGGCACTGCTCGAGGCGCTGCCCAAGGTGGGCAAGGTCAAGGCTCAGGAGATCATGACCGAGCTGGAGATCGCTCCGACCCGTCGCCTCCGTGGCCTCGGCGATCGGCAGCGGAAGGCCCTGCTCGCGAAGTTCGACTTCGAGGCCTGAGCACGACAGTGGTAGCTGACGCACAAGTGTCAGAGCGCAAGACCGCAGTGCGGAGGGGTCGGCTGGTAGTACTGGCCGGCCCCTCGGCCGTCGGTAAGTCCAGCGTGGTGCGACTCCTGCGTGAGCGGATGCCGGAGCTCGTCTTCAGCGTGTCCGCGACGACGCGTGATCCACGCCCGGGCGAGGTGGACGGCAAGGACTACCGGTTCACCTCTCGTGGCGAGTTCCAGCGGATGATCGATTCCGGTGAGCTGCTCGAATGGGCCGAGATCCACGGCGGACTCCAGCTGTCGGGAACCCCGGCCGCACCCGTCCGCGCGGCGATCGAACAGGGCAGGCCGGTGCTGGTCGAGGTCGATCTCGCCGGTGCGCGGGCCGTCCGCGCCGCGATGCCGGAGGCGCTGCTCGTCTTCATGGCGCCCCCGAGCTGGGACGTGCTGGTCGAGAGATTGACCGGCCGGGGCACCGAATCCGCCGAGGTCGTGGAGCGGCGTCTCGCGACCGCCCGGGTCGAGCTGGAGGCGCAGGACGAGTTCGACGTGGTCGTCGTGAACGAGGATGTCAGCCGAACGTGCGACGAGTTGGTATCCTTGTTGGTTGGACGACCGGAACAGTCCGAGTCGACCCACTAGATCTCACATCAACTAGCCAGAACAATTTCAGGAGATACCGAGTGAGCAGCACCCCCGCAGTAGCGTCCGCCACACCCAGCCACGGCGCCCTGCCGGCTTACGACACCCCGCTCGGCATCACCAACCCTCCGATCGACGAGCTGCTCGCCCGCACGTCGTCGAAGTACGCGCTGGTGATCTACGCGGCCAAGCGTGCGCGTCAGATCAACGACTACTACAACCAGCTCGGCGACGGCATCCTGGAGTACGTCGGCCCCCTCGTGGAGCCGGGCCTGCAGGAGAAGCCGCTGTCGATCGCGCTGCGTGAGATCCACTCCGATCTTCTCGAGCACACCGAAGGCGAGTGAGCGGAGGATCTGCGGTGCCTGACCAGGCAGCGAGCCCGGACTCCGGGCACGTGACGGATTCACCGGGACCGGTGCCCTCGGGGGCGCGCAAGCGGATCGTCGTCGGTGTCGGCGGCGGCATCGCCGCGTACAAGAGCTGCGCCGTCATCCGCGCCTTCACCGAGGCCGGACACCACGTGCGGGTCATCCCGACGGAGTCCGCGCTCGAGTTCGTCGGCAAGGCGACGTTCGAGGCGCTGTCGGGCAACCCCGTCCACACGGGTGTGTTCACCGACGTTCCGCAGGTTCCGCACGTGCGTCTCGGGCAGGAAGCGGATCTCGTCGTCATCGCCCCCGCCACCGCCGACCTCATGGCACGGGCCGTGGCGGGACGTGCGGACGACCTGCTCACCGCCACGCTGCTCACCGCGCGATGTCCCGTCGTGTTCGCACCCGCGATGCACACGGAAATGTGGGAGCACCCGGCCACCGTCGCCAACGTCGCCACACTGCGCGCCCGCGGCGTGACCGTCATCGAACCCGCGACCGGCCGCCTCACCGGCAAGGACACCGGCGCAGGCCGGCTGCCCGAACCCGACGAGATCGTCGGATTGGCGTCGTTGCTGGTCGAGCGTCCCGACGCGCTACCCCGCGATCTCGAGGGCCGGCGGGTCCTCGTGTCCGCGGGCGGCACCCGCGAACCGCTCGACCCGGTGCGGTTCCTCGGGAACCGCAGTTCGGGCAAGCAGGGGTACGCCATCGCCCGGCTCGCCGTGCAGCGCGGGGCCGAGGTCACACTCGTCTCCGGGTACACCGCCGGCCTCGCCGACCCGGCCGCCGTCGACATGGTGCACGTGCGCACCGCGGAAGACATGCGGGTCGCCGTCGCCAAACACGCGCCCGGGTTCGACGCGGTGATCATGGCCGCGGCCGTCGCCGACTTCCGGCCGACGACGACGGTGGCGAGCAAGATCAAGAAGGGTGCGGGCGAACCCGACTCGATCGCACTCACCAAGAACGAGGACATCCTCGCCGGCCTCGTCCAGTCCCGGCGGGACGGCGAGATCCCGTCGAGGACGGTGATCGTCGGATTCGCGGCCGAGACCGGCGACGCGGACGGTGACGTCCTCACGTACGCCCGGGCCAAGCTCGGGCGTAAGGGCTGCGACCTCCTCGTCGTCAACGCGGTCGGTGAGGGCAAGGCGTTCGAGGTCGACCACAACGACGGGTGGCTGCTCGGAGCCGACGGTTCCGAGTCCGCGCTCGAGCACGGATCGAAGGCGTTGATGGCGAGCCGGGTGCTCGACGCCGTCGACCAGCTTTTCCGGACACTCTGACGGAAAATCCGGCAGAGTTTCGGTGATTCGAAGGGTGTCACTCCCGCCGGGGTGGCGCTAGGGTCGTTCGTTGTATTACGCAGCTAAGCTGTTTTCAAGTGCTGTTCAGGACAACTGTCGAGAGGGAATTCTGTGAGCCAGTCCGGTAGTCGGCTATTCACCAGTGAGTCTGTGACCGAGGGGCACCCGGACAAGATTTGTGATGCGATCAGCGACTCCATCCTCGACGCGCTCCTCACCGAAGACCCCCGTGCCCGCGTCGCCGTCGAGACGCTGGTGACCACCGGGCAGGTCCACGTCGCCGGTGAGGTGACGACCACCGCCTACGCCGACATCCCCAAGATCGTCCGCGACACCGTGCTCGAGATCGGGTACGACTCCTCGGCCAAGGGTTTCGACGGCAACTCCTGCGGCGTCAACGTGGCGATCGGCGCGCAGTCCCCGGAGATCGCCCAGGGCGTCGACCACTCGCACGAGGTCCGCACCGGCGAACTGAGCGACGACGAGATCGACCGTCAGGGCGCAGGCGACCAGGGACTGATGTTCGGGTTCGCCACCACCGACACCCCGGAACTGATGCCCCTGCCGATCGCGCTGGCGCACCGGTTGTCGCGTCGACTCACCGAGGTCCGCAAGTCGGGGGTCCTGCCGTACCTGCGTCCCGACGGCAAGACCCAGGTCACCATCGAGTACGACGGTGACAAGGCGGTTCGCCTCGACACGGTGGTCATCTCGACGCAGCACGCCGCCGACATCGACCTCGACAACCTGCTCACCCCGGATCTGCGCGAGAAGGTGCTCGGTTCGGTTCTCGCCGACATCGACATGCCCGAACTCGACGTGTCGAACATCCGCCTCCTCGTGAACCCGACCGGCAAGTTCGTCCTCGGCGGCCCGATGGGCGACGCCGGGTTGACCGGGCGCAAGATCATCGTCGACACCTACGGTGGCATGGCCCGCCACGGAGGCGGCGCGTTCTCCGGCAAGGACCCCTCGAAGGTCGACCGGTCGGCGGCCTACGCCATGCGCTGGGTGGCCAAGAACGCGGTCGCGGCGGGTCTCGCGGATCGCATCGAGGTCCAGGTGGCGTACGCGATCGGCAAGGCGGCGCCGGTGGGCCTGTTCGTCGAGACGTTCGGGACCGAGAAGACGGATCCGGCGCGGATCCAGCAGGCCATCACCGAGACGTTCGATCTGCGTCCGGGCGCCATCATCCGCGACCTCGACCTGCTGCGCCCGATCTACGCGCAGACCGCGGCGTACGGTCACTTCGGTCGCACCGACATCGACCTCCCGTGGGAGAGCATCGACCGGGCGGAGAAGCTGCGGGCAGCCGCAGGCCTCTGATCGGTCGTCACGGCGCGGCGGGCGCCGCTGCGGTAGGGGCCGCCGGGTGAGCGCGGAAAAGGTTGCGGCAGAAGTCGACCCGGTTGCTCGGGTGCTGCCGCTCCTTCCGCTCGCACACCTCGACCGCGAGTTCGACTATCTCGTGCCGAAGGACCTCGACGAGCAGGCGCAGCCCGGGGTCCGGGTCCGCATCCGGTTCGCCGGGCGCCTCGTCGACGGATTCGTAGTGGCCCGCACCGCGACGAGCGACCATCAGGGCCGATTCGGGTGGCTCGAACGGGTCATCTTACCCGAACGGGTGCTGACCGAGGAGATCACCCGGGTGGTCGACCTCGTCGCCGGCCGCTACGCCGGAACCCGCGCCGACGTCCTGCGGCTCGCGATTCCGCCGAGGCACGCGCGGGCGGAGTCCGAGGCCGCATCCGAACCGACCGAGGTGTCCGCCACCGCGATCGCCGCCGACGCGTGGGACCGGTACATGCACGGCGCCGCGTTCCTGACGGCGCTGTCCGAGGGGCGCGCCCCGCGCGCGGTGTGGCAGGCACTCCCCGGCGAGGACTGGCCGGCGCGTCTCGCCGAACTGTCCGGGCTCGTCGCCGCCACCGGGGCGAGCACCGTCGTCGTCGTCCCCGACCAGCGCGACCTCGACCGGGTGGTCGCTGCGGTGGAGACGCTGCTCGGTAAGGACGCCGTCGTCGGACTCGCCGCCGGTCTCGGGCCCGCCCTGCGCTACCGGCGGTGGCTGGCGGCGCTGCGCGGGACCGCCCGGGTCGTCGTCGGAACCCGGAGTTCGGTGTTCGCGCCGACACCGCGCACCGGACTGATCGTGGTGTGGGACGACGGGGACGACAACCATTCCGAACCGCGCGCACCGTACCCGCACGCCCGCGAGGTGGCGCTGCTCCGCGCGTATGCCAGTGGGTGTGCGGTGGTGCTGGCCGGGCACGCGCGCACCGCGGAGGCCCAGGCCCTGGTCGATTCGGGCTGGGCGCACGACCTCGTGGCCTTCCGGGACACCGTGCGGGCGGCCGCCCCGAAGATCACCGCACTCGCGGACAGCGACCACGCCCTGGCCCGCGACCCCGGAGCGCGGGCCGCCCGGTTGCCCGCCATCGCGTTCGCCGCCGCCCGGGAGGCTCTCGGCGCAGGCCGGGGTGTGCTGGTCCAGGTGCCCCGGCGCGGCTACGTCCCCAGCCTCGCGTGCGGCAAGTGCCGGGCGCCCGCGCGGTGCCGGCGGTGCAACGGACCGCTCGCGCTGCCGTCCGCGGCGGGTCCGGACGGGGCGGGAACACCCGCGTGCCGGTGGTGCGGCGTCGCCGACGCCGCGCACCGCTGCCACGCGTGCGGAGCGCGGGCGCTGCGGGCCGTCGTGGTCGGTGCGGGACGCACCGCCGAGGAACTGGGTCGCGCGTTCCCCGGGGTGGCCGTCCGGATGTCCGGAGGCTCGGACGTCGTCGACGAAGTGAAGCAGGGCCCCACCCTTGTGGTGTCGACGGTCGGGGCCGAACCGGTGATGCCGGGCGGCTACGGCGCGGCGTTGCTGCTCGATGGCTGGGCGCTGCTGGGCCGTCCCGATCTGCGTGCAGCCGAGGAGACGATGCGGCGGTGGATGACGGCGTCGTCCCTCGTGCGCCCGTTCGCCGACGGCGGTCAGGTGGTCGTCGTCGCCGATTCGGGCATTCCGACGGTGCAGGCGCTGGTCCGCTGGGATCCGGTCGGTCACGCGCGTGCGCAGTACGAGGAGCGGGCCGAGGTCGGATTTCCGCCTGCCATCCATCTCGCGGCGATCGACGGCAGCGCGAAGGCGATCGCCGACCTCCTGGATCTCGCCGACCTGCCGGCGAATGCGGAATTGCTCGGCCCGGTCGAATTGCCCGCCGGGGAGCGGTTGCCGTTCTCCGGTGACGCACCGGAGCCGGCGGAGGTGGAGCGCATGCTGATCCGGGTGCCCCGCGGAGAGGGGAAACCGCTGGCCAAGGCGTTGGGGGAGGCGCAGTCGGTGCGCAGTGCGCGGAAGGACTCGCAGCCCGCGCGGGTACAGATCGACCCCATTCGCATCGGGTAATTGACCACCGTCACAGAAAAGGGGCCTTGCCGCGCTGCTATTGACGATATATCGTTGATGCATCAGCGATACAGAAGGAGGCTGATGATGGAAGACTTCCATTTCGAACACAGAGGTTCCCGACGGGAACGATTCGGACGCGAACGGATGGCACGGCCCGACGGGCCGCACCGTCACGGACACCGCCGAGGCGGCTTCGGCCCCGAGGGCGGTCCGGGCTTCGGGCCCGGAATGCACTTCGGCCGCGGACGCGGGCGGGGTGGGCGGGGACGGCGCGGCGATGTCCGCTCCGCGATCCTGCTGCTGCTCACCGAGCAGCCGATGCACGGCTACGAGCTGATCCAGCAGATCGTCGACCGCAGCGACGGGGTGTGGAAGCCCAGTCCCGGGTCGATCTATCCCGCGCTGTCGCAGCTCGAGGACGAGGGTCTGGTGCTCATCGCAAAGGTGGCGGGCCGCAAGACCGCGCGCCTCACGGACGAAGGCAAGGCCTTCGTCGAAGCGAACAAGGCCGAACTCGGCACGCCGTGGGACGACGTGCGGGAGAGCGTCGGCAGGCCGGCTGAGGACCTGCGGGGCCTGATCGGGCTGCTGATGGGCGCTGCGGGGCAGGTCGCCGCGGTCGGCGACGACGTCCAGGTCCGGCGGGCCGGCGAGATTCTCACCGAAGCGCGGCGCTCGTTGTATCGCCTTCTCGCGGAGGACGATCAGAGCGACGCGGGCAAGGACGAAGCCGACTCGTAGGCCGCTGCACCCCGCCGCGGACCCGCCGGCTCGACGCGACAGAGCGTGCACATTCTGGGAAGGTTCACAGCAACGTCACAGCCAAGTCGGGAGGGATCATGAGGTTTCGGGGTGCCGGTGCGGTCGTCGCGGGTGTCGTCCTGCTGATGTCCGGCGCAGTGTCCACCGCCCACGCGGACGACGCCTCGCCACCCACATACGTCGTGCCCGCCGGCGCCGGGGTTCCCCAGACCGGCCGTAGTGCCGCCGCCGCGTACGCCCACGACCACCCGGGCAGTGCGCCCGCCGGATCGAACGACTTCTCCTGCACGCCCTCCGCGGAACACCCCGAGCCGGTCGTGCTCGCGCACGGCACCGACGCCAGCGCCTACGCCGACTGGGCCGCCCTGTCGCCGATGCTCGCCGCGGACGGCTATTGCGTGTTCGCGCTCGACTACGGCGGTGCGCCGGGCGCCGATTCGTTCGGGACCGAGGACATCGTCGCGAGCGCGGGGGAGTTCGGCCGGTTCGTCGACCGGGTCCGCGACGCGACCGGCGCCGGCAAGGTCGACGTCGTCGGCTACTCGCAGGGCGCGAACGTCACCAGGTACTACGTGAACAAACTCGGCGGCGCCCCGTTCGTCGACCACTGGGTCGGACTCGCGTCGCCCAGCTACGGGGGAGTGATGTACGGCCTCGTTCCGGTCGTGCAGGCGCTGCCCGGCGGCCCGGACTTCGCCCGCACGGTGACGTCGGTGGCCGTCAGTCAGCAGATGCAGGGCTCGCCGTTCATGAACGACCTCAACGCGGGCGGCGACACGGTTCCCGGCGTCTCGTACACGACGATCGGGTCGCGGTACGACGAGATGATCCAGCCATATACGAACATGGCGCTCCGCGGCGCCGGGGCGGTCAACATCCTGATCCAGGATCGATGCCCCGAGAACGGCACCGGGCACTTCCGCGCTCCGTACGATCCGTTCGCGCTCGACCTGGTCCGGGCGGCCCTCGACCCGGACGCGGTTCCGCTCGCTCGCTGCGAGTTCGTCCCGATCGGCGCGGGCATCCCGGAGGTCGTCGTCGACAGCAACCGCTAGACCCGCACACAGAAGAAGCGGGGAGCCGTGCACCGCACGGCTCCCCGCTTCTCGTGTGTGGCTGCTATTCCGCCAGTTTCGCGACGGCCTGCGCCCACAGGAAGTACTTGTTGGTGCCGAGGTCCTTCACGGTCTTGATGTTGAACGCGGCCGCCAGGTGTTCGGCGTCGGAATCGCTCACGCCCTGCAGGGCGGCGACGGGGGCGCCTGCCAGTTCTTCGACGGGCTTCGTCTCGTAGGCCTTGTCGAACTTGCTCTCGATTCCTGCCATCGTTACCTCCAGAGGTTCGAAAACGGGACACCGGCCCGACCGTTCGCGCCGGCCTCAGAACAGTCAATACCCGTCCGTCGTCGCTGTGTGCGGTTCCGCGGAATCGCTTCGCCGACCGTTCGCCGAGTGTCACGGCCCGGGTGCGACTCCCTAGACTGGTCGGCACATCGTCGATCAAAGGGGAGCTTCCTTCGTGAGTACCGTTTCGGCCCGCGCAGCGGTCCACCGTCCGTCGTGTGGGTCGCCGGCGTGCGCATAGTCTTCGCCGGAACCCCCGAGCCTGCCGTTCCCTCCCTCGAACGCCTGATCCGTTCGCCACGCCACGACGTCGTCGCCGTGATCACCCGCCCCGACGCGGTCGCCGGGCGTGGACGCAAGGTGGTCCGCTCACCGATCGGCGAACTCGCCGACTCCCACGGCATCGAGGTGCTCACGCCCGAGCGGCCCACGGAACCGGAGTTCCTGGCGCGCCTCACCGACCTCGCACCCGACTGCGCGCCCGTCGTCGCCTACGGCGCGCTGCTGCCGCAGAAGGTGCTCGACATCCCGGCCCACGGCTGGGTGAACCTGCACTTCTCGCTGTTGCCTGCATGGCGCGGGGCCGCCCCCGTGCAGGCCGCGATCGGCGCGGGCGACGACATGACCGGTGCGAGCGCGTTCCGGCTGGAGGCGGGGATGGACACCGGTCCGGTCTACGGGGTGGTCACCGAGCGGATCCGGGACACCGACACCGCAGGCGACCTCCTCGGACGCCTCGCCGACAGCGGCGCCGTGCTCCTGGAGTCGGTGCTCGACGGAATCGAGGACGGCGCGATCACCGCGGTCCCGCAACCGGCCGAGGGGGTCTCGCACGCCGCCAAGGTGACGGTCGAGGCGGCGCGGATCCGGTGGGACAGAACAGCTGCGGTGGTGGACCGGCACGTCCGGTCGGTGACGCCCGCGCCCGGCGCCTGGACGACGATCGGTGATCTGCGCGTCAAGGTCGGCCCGGTCACCGTGACGGACGAGAGACTGGAGCCGGGGGAGATCTCCGTGACCAAGTCCGGATTTCTGATCGGGACGTCCACGGTGGCGGTCCGGCTCGACCGCGTCCAGCCGCAGGGCAAGAAACAGATGGCCGCCCTGGACTGGGCACGAGGCGCACGACTCGACGCGGAGGTACGGGCACAGTGAGCGAATCCAGAAGGCCCGCACGCCGCGGCCAGTCCGGCTCGGGGGCCCGCAACAACCGCCCCCGGCAGGCGCGCCGCCCGGACGCATCCCAGTCCGGACTCGACCAGCCCCGGCTCGCCGCGAGGGACGTGCTGCGCGCCGTCCGGGAACGCGACGCCTACGCCAATCTCGTCCTGCCCGGGCTGCTGCGTGAGCGACGCCTGGACGGCCGTGACGCCGCCCTCGCCACGGAACTGGCGTACGGCGCCGCCCGTGCCCGCGGACTCCTCGACGCCGTGATCGCCGACTGCGCGGGCAGGCCGATCGCCGAGATCGACGGCCCGCTCCTCGACGTTCTCCAGTTGGGCGCCTACCAGCTGCTGCGCACCCGCGTCGCCCCGCACGCCGCCGTCGCCACCTCCGTCGACCTGGTCCGCGCGGAGGCCGGTCCGGGGAAGGCGGGGTTCGTCAACGCTGTGCTGCGCCGGGTGTCGGAGCGGTCGGAGGCGGAATGGGTGGAGCGTCTCGCCCCCGCCGACCCGGTGGGGCGGCTGGCGTTCGAGCACGCGCACCCCACGTGGATCGCGCAGGTGTTCGCGGACGCGCTCGGCGCCGACGCCGGGGAACTCGAGGACGTGCTCATCGCCGACGACGCGCGGCCCGCGGTCCATCTCGTCGCCCGTCCGGGGGAGATCTCGTCGGAGGAACTCGCGCTCGCCACCGGCGGCGAGGTGGGCCGGTACTCGCCGTACGCCGTCTACCTGGACGGCGGCGACCCGGGTCTGCTCGACGCGGTCCGCGAGGGGCTCGCCGGAGTACAGGACGAGGGCAGTCAGCTCGTCGCCCGCGCGCTGTCGCTGGCGCCGCTGGACGGACCGGACACCGGCCGCTGGCTCGACCTGTGCGCGGGCCCCGGCGGCAAGGCCGCCCTGCTCGGCGCACTCGCGGGGATCGAGGGCGGGCGCCTCGACGCCGTGGAACCGGTGGCACATCGCGCGGACCTGATCCGCAAGACGACGAAGGAACTCCCGGTGGACGTGCACGTCGCCGACGGCCGCGATCCCGGGCTGGAGGGCGGCTTCGACCGCATCCTGGTCGACGCGCCGTGCACCGGACTGGGTGCGCTGCGCCGGCGTCCGGAGGCGCGGTGGCGGCGTCAACCGTCCGACGTGGCGGGTCTCGCGAAACTGCAGCGGGAACTCCTCGCGTCGGCCGCCGAGCTGGTTCGCCCCGGTGGCGTGATCCTGTACGCGACGTGTTCGCCGCACCTGTCCGAGACGGTGGCGGTGGTCGCCGACGCGGTGCGGCGCCACGGGCTCACGGCGCTCGACACCCGTGAACTCGTTCCCGGGGTGCCGGGTCTGGGGGACGGTCCGAGCGTCCAGCTCTGGCCGCACAGGCAGGGCACCGACGCAATGTTCATGGCCGCGTTGCGCAAGCCATAGGGCGGTCTTCTCCCCGCTGCCCCGATACCCGCCCCGAAAGAGGTAGAACCTGTTTCACTTTTGTTGTGAAACGTGTTCTAATTCTTCTCGCGACAGAGACGTGCGTCACGAGGCGAGTGGAGGACTTCAGATGAATCGGGTAGCGGGGAAGGTCGTTCTGATCACCGGGGCGGCGCGGGGTCAGGGTCGTAGTCATGCCGTGCATCTCGCCGACGAGGGCGCCGACATCATCGCGTTCGACCTCTGCGAGGACATCGCGTCGAACGAATACCCGCTGGCCACCGAGGCCGACCTCGCGGAGACGGGACGGCTCGTCGAGAAAGCGGGGCGCCGCGTCGTCACCGCCAAGGTGGACGTGCGCGACCGGGCGGCACTGCGCCGCGAACTCGACGCCGCGGTCGCGACGCTGGGACGCCTGGACGTCGTCGTCGCCAACGCGGGGATCGCGCCCCTCGGGAACGACGTGCCGGTCGAGGGCTTCGTCGATGCGTTCGACGTCGACTTCGTCGGTGTGGTCAACACGATCCACTCGGCCCTGCCGCACCTGGACGCCGGCGCGTCGATCATCGCGACGGGATCGGTGGTCGGGCTGGTTCCGCAGACCGGTCTGAACGGCCAGCAGGCCCTGCAGGGGCCGGGGGGCGACGGCTACGGCCTCGCCAAGAAGATGGTGTGGACGTATACCAACTCGCTCGCGCTCACCCTGGGCCCGAAGTCCATCCGCGTCAACGCGATTCACCCCACCAACTGCAACACGGACATGCTGCAGAGCCCCCCGATGTTCCGCACGTTCCGCCCCGACCTCGAGAACCCGACCGCCGAGGACGCGAAGGTCACGTTCCCGTTCATGCAGGCGATGCCGACCCCGTGGGTCGAACCCGAGGACATCTCGCACGCGGTGGTGTTCCTGTCGTCCGACGAGTCCCGGTTCGTCACCGGTCAGCAACTCCGGGTCGATGCGGGGGCGGGTCTCAAACTCGGCGTCTGACGCCGATCCGATGAGGGTCCGGGCCGGTGTGCGGGCGCCGCCCGGGCCCTCGCCTTCCCGTCAGATCTGGTCGAACTGCTTGCGCAGCTTCGCCGGAGCCTTGATCCGCCAGGCGTCGCGCAGCAACTCGGTCAGCTGCGGGACGTCGACGTTCTCGAGGTCCACGAGGATGGAACCGTGGCCGTCGTAGTGCGCGGTGGTGTAGAACGGTGCGCCCTCGGCGAGCAGGGCCGCCTTCTCGTCGAGGTCGCACATCACCACCAGGCCGCCGTCCGACTCGGCTCGCAACCGGGCGAGCAACTTGCCCGCCACCTTCAGTGCCGGGGTGTTGTACGACGTGCTCTCCTGCACCTCCGGCAGGGCCGCACCGATCGCCACGACGTCCGTCCAGGTCGGCATGCGCCCAGTATGGACCGCGTGACCCGGCCCCGGTACGCGTACGACTAAACTTCGGCGCGTGGCAACCCCGATGATCGCACCGTCCATTCTCTCTGCCGATTTCGCGCGTCTCGCCGAGGAGGCGGACGCGGTCGCCGGTGCCGACTGGCTGCACGTCGACGTGATGGACGCACATTTCGTGCCCAACCTGACCCTCGGCCTGCCCGTCGTGACGAGTCTCCTCGCGGCGACGGACATCCCGCTCGACTGCCATCTCATGATCGACGACCCCGGCCGCTGGGCGCCGCCGTACGCGGAGGCCGGCGCGCACAACGTCACGTTCCACGCCGAGGCGACCGACGACCCCCGGTCCGTCGCCCGCGACATCCGCGCCGCAGGCGCCAAGGCCGGCCTCAGCGTCAAGCCCGGCACGCCGATCGAGCCGTACCTGGAGATCCTGAAGGACTTCGACACGCTCCTCGTCATGAGCGTCGAACCAGGCTTCGGCGGTCAGTCGTTCATCCCGGAGGTCCTGTCGAAGGCGAAGGCCGTCCGCCGCCTCGTCGACTCCGGTGAGCTGCGCCTCGTCGTGGAGATCGACGGCGGCATCAACGCCGACACCGTCGAGGCCGCCGCCGAGGCCGGTGTCGACTGCTTCGTCGCCGGTTCCGCCGTCTACGGCACGAGCGATCCCGCGGAGGCCGTGCGCGCCCTGCGTGCCAGCGCCGCGAAGGCGTCGCCGCACCTGAGCCTGTCCCGGTAGCGGCACCCGGCACATCGTGAACCCCCATGTGCGGCACGAGAATTCGGCTGCGGACCTCGACGCCGCGATGCAGATCGCGATCGGCGCCGCGGAGTCGGCGCGCGGATTCACCAGCCCGAACCCGGCGGTCGGCGCGGTGGTCCTCGACGCCGCCGGGCGCATCGCCGGTGTCGGGATGACGCAGCCGCCCGGCGGCCCCCACGCGGAGGTTGTCGCGCTGCGGGAGGCGGGGGACGCCGCCCGCGGCGGCACCGCCGTCGTCACATTGGAACCGTGCAACCACACCGGCCGCACCGGGCCGTGCTCGCGGGCGCTGCTCGATGCCGGTGTGGTCGCCGTGCACTACGCGGTGGGCGACCCCAACCCGGAGGCCGCGGGCGGCGCCGAGACCCTCGTCTCCGCGGGCGTCGAGGTGACATCCGGTCTGCGCGCGCAGGACGTCGAACGCGGCCCGCTGCGGGCCTGGCTGCACCGGCAGCGCACCGGACGACCGCACGTGACCTGGAAGTACGCGGCCACACTGGACGGGCGCAGCGCGGCCGCCGACGGCACCAGCCAGTGGATCACCGGTCCCGAGGCGCGCGAACGGGTCCACGCCGACCGCGCGAAGCTCGACGCGATCGTGGTCGGGACGGGGACGGTGCTGGCCGACGACCCCCACCTGACCGCCCGGACGCCCGACGGGTCGCTCGCCGCGCACCAGCCGGTGCGCGTCGTCGTCGGACTCGGCGACATCCCGCCCGGCGCCCGCGTCCTCGACGACTCGGCACCTACCCTGCTGCTGCGCACCCGCGACGTGGACGAGGTCCTCGCCGCGCTCGCCGAATACACCGACGTACTGCTCGAGGGCGGGCCCCGGCTGGCCGGCGCGTTCCTCGCCGCGGGCCGGATCGACCGCATCCAGGCGTACCTCGCCCCGCTGGTCCTCGGCGCGGGCACGTCCGCCGTGTCGGAGGCGGGTGTGCACACGATCGGCGGCGCCCTGCGGTTCCGGCACGAGTCGGTCGAAACAATCGGCCCCGATCTGTTGTTGAGTCTGGTTCCAGCAGTGTCCGAAAACCCTGACAGTCACCGAACGTAGGAGAAGCCACAGTGTTCACCGGGATCGTCGAAGAGTTGGGTGAGATCGTCGCCAAGGAAGAACTGGCCGACGCCGCACGGTTCACCGTGCGTGGTCCGGTCGTGACTTCCGATGCGTCGCACGGTGATTCGATCGCGGTGAACGGCGTGTGTCTCACCGTCGTCGAGGTGCTCGCCGACGGCTCCTTCACCGCGGACGTCATGCAGGAAACGCTGAACCGGTCGAGCCTGGAGAAGATCGACGTGGGCAGCCGCGTCAACCTGGAGCGGGCCGCCGCGCTGAACAGCCGCCTCGGCGGCCACCTCGTCCAGGGCCACGTCGACGGCACCGGGCACATCATCAGCCGCAGCCCGTCCGAGAACTGGGAGGTCGTGCGCATCGCCCTTCCCGACGCCATCTCCCGGTACGTCGTGGAGAAGGGGTCGATCACGGTCGACGGTGTGTCGCTGACGGTGTCGGCGCTCGGCGGGGAACGCGGCGCCGAATACTTCGAGATCTCGCTCATCCCGACCACGCTGCAACTGACGACGCTCGGGGCGGCGGCCGTCGGGACGCCCGTCAACCTCGAGGTCGACGTGATCGCGAAGTATGTGGAGCGGCTGCAAGCGGCCGGCCGCTGAGTCGTACTGTTGAGGAGCATCCCACGGATGCATCCGTTGTATTCGAAGATGCGTCAGTCAAGACTTTGGAGACCGAGCACGTGACCAGGTTCGACACTATCGAGCGCGCCGTTGCGGATATCGCCGCAGGCAAGGCTGTCGTCGTCGTCGACGACGAAGACCGCGAGAACGAGGGAGACCTCATCTTCGCCGCGGAGAAAGCCACCCCCGAGTTGGTTGCCTTCATGGTTCGATACACCTCCGGCTACCTGTGTGTGCCGCTCGACGGCGCCGACTGCGACCGGCTCGGCCTGCCTCCGATGTACGCCGCCAACCAGGACAAGCACGGCACCGCGTACACCGTCACCGTCGACGCCCGCGAGGGCATCGGCACCGGCATCTCCGCGTCCGACCGCGCCGCCACCATGCGATTGCTGGCCGACCCGAACTCCGGCGCCCAGGACTTCACCCGCCCCGGCCACGTCGTGCCGCTGCGGGCCAAGGACGGCGGAGTGCTCCGCCGTCCCGGCCACACCGAGGCCGCCGTCGACCTCGCCCGGATGGCCGACCTCCGGCCTGCCGGCGTGATCTGCGAGATCGTCAGTCAGAAGGACGAGGGCCACATGGCCCAGACCGACGAACTGCGGGTCTTCGCCGACGACCACAACCTCGCACTGATCTCCATCGCCGACCTCATCGCGTGGCGCCGCAAGCACGAGAAGCACGTGGTGCGGGTCGCGTCCGCGCGCATCCCGACCCGGCACGGCGAGTTCACCGCCGTCGGCTACACGAGCATCTACGACGACGTCGAGCACGTGGCCCTGGTCCGCGGCGACCTGCCCGGACCGGACGGCGACGGCAGCGACGTGCTCGTGCGCGTGCACTCCGAATGCCTCACCGGCGACGTGTTCGGCTCGCTGCGCTGCGACTGCGGTCCCCAGCTCGACGCCGCACTGGACATGGTCGCGCAGGAGGGCCGCGGGGTGGTGCTGTACATGCGCGGGCACGAGGGCCGCGGCATCGGCCTGATGCACAAGCTGCAGGCCTACCAGCTGCAGGACGCCGGTTCGGACACCGTCGACGCCAACCTCGAGCTCGGCCTGCCCGCCGACGCCCGCGACTACGGCATCGGCGCGCAGATCCTGGTGGACCTGGGCATCTCGTCGATGCGGCTGCTCACCAACAACCCGGCCAAGCGCGTCGGCCTCGACGGCTACGGGCTGCAGATCACCGAGCGGGTGTCGATGCCGCTGCGGGCGAATGCCGAGAACCTGACATACCTGCGCACCAAGCGCGACCGCATGGGCCACGACCTGATCGGCCTCGACGACTTCGAAGCGGGAGAGATGCTGTGAGCGGCGAGGGACTGCCGGAGCTGCAACTCGGGGAGGCCGGCGACCTCCGGCTCGCCATCGTCGCAGGCAGCTGGCACGCCGAGATCTCCGAGGCGCTGATCGCCGGCGCGCAGCGAGTGGCCGCCGAGGCGAACGTGAAGAACGTCACCCTGGTCCGCGTCGCGGGCGCCATCGAACTGCCCGTGGTCGCGCAGGCGCTCGCCCGCAGCCACGACGCCGTCGTCGCGCTCGGTGTCGTGATCCGCGGCGGGACCCCGCACTTCGAATACGTCTGCGACGCCGTCACGGCCGGTCTGACCCGGGTCTCGCTGGACGAGAGCACCCCGGTGGGGAACGGTGTGCTCACCACGGACACCGAGCAGCAGGCCGTCGACCGCAGCGGCCTGCCCGGATCCGTCGAGGACAAGGGCGGGCAGGCGTGCGCGGCCGCGCTCGACACCGCCGTCACGTTGGCGCGGCTGCGCCGGGCCGAGGAGTCCTTCGCATGATCCGGATCCACCCGTGACCACCCCGGAATCCGAGTGGACACTCGTCGCGAAGCCCCGCAAGTCCCGCCGCTACGCGATCGGGGTTGCGGTCCTGCTCGTCGTCGTGCACGTGACGTTCGCGATCCTGTTGCGCGGCGATTCGACGGGTGTGTACTTCCGGCTCGCCGACCAGCTGGCGTTCGCGGGCATCGGCTGCCTCCTCGCGGCCGGCGTGCTGCTGCTGACCCGCCCGCGGGTGCGCATCGGGCCCCGCGGCATCGCCGTGCGCAACGTGCTCGGTGAGCGCATCGTCGACTGGGACCTGTACGAGGGGCTGTCCTTCCCGGACGGCGCGGCCTGGGCCCGGATCGAACTGCCCGACGACGAGTACCTGGCCGTGATGGCCATCCAGTCGAACGATCGCGAGTACGCCGTCGACGCCGTCGACCGGTTCCGCGCGCTCGCGTCGGAGTACGCGCCGTCCTGACCGGCGGGCCACCCCTCCGCGCCGCCGCGGATGCGGGGTTGGTCGGTGGCGCCGACTAACGTGGAGGGGTGCCCGATCCTTCGACATATCGCCCCGCGACCGGAACGATTCCGGTCGACCCGGGGGTGTACAAGTTCCGCGATCCGCACGGCCGGGTCATCTATGTCGGGAAGGCGAAGAGTCTTCGATCACGGCTGAATTCCTATTTCGCCGACGTCTCGACGCTGCACCCGCGCACCCGCCAGATGGTGACCACGGCCGGCAGCGTCGAGTGGACCGTGGTGAGCACCGAGGTCGAGGCGCTCCAGCTCGAGTACAACTGGATCAAGGAATTCGATCCCCGGTTCAACGTCCGCTACCGCGACGACAAGACGTACCCGGTTCTGGCGGTCACGCTGAACGAGGAGTACCCGCGGCTGTTCGTCTACCGCGGCCCCCGGCGCAAGGGTGTCCGCTACTTCGGCCCCTACTCGCACGCGTGGGCCATCCGCGAAACCCTCGACCTGCTGCTGCGGGTCTTCCCCGCCCGCACCTGCTCGGCCGGGGTGTTCAAGCGGCACAACCAGATCGGCCGCCCCTGCCTCCTGGGCTACATCGACAAGTGTTCGGCGCCGTGCGTCGGACGCGTGTCCGCGGCCGAACACCGCCAGATCGTCGAGGACTTCTGCGACTTCCTGTCGGGGCGCACCGACAAACTGGTCCGGCAACTCGAGGCCCGGATGCAGCAGGCGTCCGAGGAACTCGACTTCGAGACGGCGGCGCGACTGCGCGACGACGTGGGCGCGTTGCGGCGGGCGCTCGAGAAGCAGGCCGTCGTGCTCGGCGACGGCACCGACGCCGACGTCGCCGCGTTCGCGACCGACGAACTCGAGGCCGCGGTTCAGGTGTTCCACGTCCGGGGCGGCCGCGTCCGCGGGCAGCGCGGCTGGGTAGTCGAGAAGGCAGGCGACGTCATCGACTGGGCCAGCGTCGATTCCGCTGCGGGCTCTGACCTGCCGTTGCTCGTCGAGCAGTTCCTCACCCAGTTCTACGGTGAGCAGGCGGCCCTGTCCGGCGCGGCCGACCAGGAGGTGGGCACCAGCGGGGTGCCGAGGGAGGTCCTGGTGCCGGTGCTGCCACCGAACGCCGAGCAGGTGCAGGAATGGCTCAGCGGTCTCCGCGGTTCCGCCGTTCGTCTCCGGGTGCCCCAGCGCGGCGACAAGAAGGCACTCGCCGAGACCGTGCAGCGCAACGCGACGGAGGCACTGCAACAACACAAGCTGCGCCGCGCCGGCGACTTCACGTCGCGGTCGGCGGCCCTGCAGGGCATCCAGGAGGCCCTCGACCTGGACTCGGCGCCGCTGCGCATCGAATGCGTCGACATCAGCCACGTGCAGGGCACCGATGTGGTGGCCTCCCTCGTCGTCTTCGAGGACGGCCTGCCGCGCAAGTCCGACTACCGGCACTACGCCATCAAGGAAGCCGCAGGCGACGGCCGCTCCGACGACGTCGCCAGCATCGCCGAGGTCACCCGGCGCCGGTTCCTGCGGCACAACCGTGACGTCGGGGTGCTGCGCGCGGAAGCGGCGGGGGCGGACGCCGACCAGGTGTCCGGCGGGGACGGCGGCGACCTCGCCCCGGAGGCGGCGATCGACCCGCAGACCGGCAGGCCGCGGCGGTTCGCGTACCCGCCGAACCTGTTCGTCGTCGACGGCGGTGCCCCGCAGGTGGCCGCGGCCTCGGCGGTGCTCGACGAACTGGGCATCACCGACGTCGCCGTCGTCGGGCTGGCCAAGCGGCTCGAGGAGGTGTGGGTGCCGGGGGAGGAGGACCCGGTGATCCTCCCGCGCACCAGCGAGTCGCTGTACCTGCTGCAGCGGGTGCGGGACGAGGCGCACCGCTTCGCGATCACGTTCCATCGCAGCAAACGGTCCCGCCGGATGACGGCCTCCGCACTCGACTCGGTCCGCGGCCTCGGCGAGACCCGGCGCAAGGCGCTGGTGACGCATTTCGGATCCGTCGCCAAACTCAAACAGGCCTCCGTCGAGGAGATCACCGCGGTGCCCGGCATCGGAACGGCCACGGCGAAGGCGGTACTCACCGCTCTCGGGGCGGAGGAACCGTCTGCGGACGTCACGGGAGTGGGGGATGATGAACCAGATCGGAACGGGCCGGGCACGGCAGAACGAAACGGAACGGACCTACCCCGCGAACCGGTAGGACAGCACGGCCCGGCAGCACAGAGCGCATCGCAACGGACAGGTGTCGAGTGAACGAGCAGCACGCGCAGAGCGACCGTCCGCCCACGGTTCGGCCGATGGACTTCCTTCTCGTCACCGGGCTCTCCGGTGCGGGTCTGCAGACCGCGGCGAAGGTCCTCGAGGACCTCGGGTGGTACGTCGCGGACAATCTTCCCCCGGAACTGATCTCCCGGATGGTGGATCTGAGCCTGGAATCCGATTCGCGGCTCGAGCGGCTCGCCGTCGTCATCGACGTGCGCTCCCGGTTGTTCACCGGCGACCTCGGCTGGGTCCTCACCGAACTCGAGAGCAAGCCCGTGCATACGCGGGTGCTGTACCTCGACGCGTCGGACGAGGTCCTGGTCCGCCGGTTCGAACAGGTCCGGCGCAGTCACCCGCTGTCCGGCGGCGGCGCCGAGGGCACCCTGTCGGAGGGCATCGCCGCCGAGCGCGACCAGCTCGCGAAGGTGAAGGCCGCCGCGGATCTGGTGATCGACACGTCGTCCCTCGCCGCGCACCAGTTGCGGCAGAAGATCGAGGACGCGTTCGGCGACGCCGAGAACCGCACCATGCAAGTAACAGTCCAGTCGTTCGGTTTCAAGTACGGTCTTCCGATGGACGCCGATCTCGTCTGCGACGTCCGGTTCCTGCCCAACCCGCACTGGATCCCCGAGTTGCGTCCGCACACCGGGCAGAACGCGGACGTGCGGGACTACGTGTTGTCGCAGGACGGTGCGGACGACTATCTCGCCACGTATCACCACCTGCTGGATCTGACGATCGCCGGATATCGTCGGGAGGGGAAGCGCTACATGACCATCGCGGTGGGATGCACCGGGGGGAAACATCGCAGTGTCGCCATGTCGGAGGCCCTGGCGGGCCGGCTCGGAAAGGACTCCGGGCTGAACGTGCGCGTCGTCCATCGTGATCTGGGGCGCGAATGAGGCCGGTGCACCAGGCGCCTGCGATCGTCGCGCTCGGCGGTGGCCACGGGCTGTTCGCCACCCTCAGCGCCGCCCGCAGGCTCAGCCGTGACGTGACCGCCGTCGTCACCGTCGCGGACGACGGTGGATCCTCGGGACGACTGCGCGCCGAACTCGGCGTCATCCCGCCCGGGGATCTGCGGATGGCGCTCGCCGCGCTCGCCGCGGACGACCCCGAGGTGCAGGACTGGACCGACACCATCCAGCACCGATTCGGAGGAATCGGCGCCCTCGCCGGACACTCGGTGGGCAATCTCATTCTCGCCGGTCTCACCGAGGTGCTCGGCGACCCCGTCGCTGCGCTCGACGAACTCGCCCGGCTGCTGCGGATCAACGGGCGGGTGCTGCCGATGTCGCCGATCGCCCTGGACATCGAGGCCGACGTGCAGGGCCTCGAGGCGGACCCGCGGGTCAGCCGCTGCATCCGCGGTCAGGTCGCGGTCGCGACCACCCCCGGCAAGGTGCGCCGCGTGCGGTTGCTGCCGGCGAATCCGCCCGCCTGCCCGGACGCGGTCCGGGCGATCGACGTCGCCGACATGGTCGTCCTCGGCCCCGGGTCGTGGTTCTCCAGCGTCATCCCGCACGTCCTCGTGCCCGAACTCCTCGACACGCTGATCGCCACCCCCGCGCGGAAGGTGCTGGTACTCAACCTGGCTCCGGAACCCGGCGAGACCGCGGGATTCTCCACCGAGCGTCATCTGCACGTACTGTCCCAACACGCACCCGAACTCACCGTCGACTTCGTCGTCGTCGATTCGGGTTCGGTGCCACCGGGGCGCGAGCGCGAGCACCTCGCCCGCGCCGCCGGACAGTTCCGGGCACGCGTCGTGTACGCCGACGTGTCGGAGCACGGCACCCACACGCACCATGCAGGAAGACTTGCGTCCGTTCTCGAACAGCTCTGGAGCGACCCCGAAGCGGGGTCTCGGGGGAGCGAAGCGGCCGAGACACCAGAGGAAAGGGAGAGCGCTTCGTGGCAATGACAGCAGAGGTCAAAGACGAACTCAGTCGTCTCGTCGTCACTCACGTGAGTTGCCGGAAGGCCGAGGTCTCGTCGCTGCTGCGGTTCGCCGGGGGATTGCACATCGTCGGCGGCCGGGTAGTGGTCGAGGCGGAAGTGGATCTGGGGTCCACGGCCCGCCGGTTGCGCCGTGAGATCTTCGACCTGTTCACCTACAGTGCCGACGTCCACGTCCTCAGCGCGGGCGGGCTGCGCAAGTCGTCCCGGTACATCGTGCGGGTCGCGAAGGAGGGGGAGGCCCTGGCCCGTCAGACGGGGCTGCTGGACCTGCGGGGACGTCCGGTGCGCGGGCTTCCCGCGCAGGTCGTCGGTGGCAGCGTCGCCGACGCGGAGGCCGCGTGGCGCGGCGCGTTCCTGGCGCACGGTTCGCTGACCGAGCCGGGACGCTCGTCCGCGCTCGAGGTCTCCTGCCCCGGCCCGGAGGCGGCGCTCGCCCTCGTCGGGGCGGCGCGCAGGCTGGGCATCTCCGCGAAGGCACGCGAGGTCCGCGGCACCGACCGGGTGGTGATCCGCGACGGCGAGGCCATCGGCGCGCTCCTCACCCGGATGGGAGCCCAGGACACCCGCCTCGTGTGGGAGGAACGGCGCATGCGCCGGGAGGTCCGCGCCACCGCCAACCGGCTCGCCAACTTCGACGACGCCAACCTGCGCCGCTCCGCGCGCGCCGCGGTCGCGGCCGCCGCCCGCGTCGAGCGGGCCCTCGACATCCTGGGTGACGAGGTGCCCGACCACCTCGCGGCCGCCGGTCACCTGCGGGTGGAGCACCGGCAGGCGTCCCTCGAGGAACTCGGCCAGCTCGCCGACCCGCCGATGACGAAGGACGCCGTGGCAGGCCGCATCCGGCGGCTGCTGTCGATGGCGGACCGCAAGGCGAAGGAAACCGGCATCCCGGACACCGAGTCGGCCGTCACCGCAGACCTTCTCGACGACGCCTGACCGTCGTCCGCCGTCACGGCCCGCCACCCCGGGTTTCCCGGACGAACGGGACGCCAGTCGCGTCGGATCGAACGAGCGTCCCGTTCGTTCCGGTCGGGGCGGCGGGGCGAAGGGCGCTCGGAGTTGACTGCGCGCGGGCGTCGTCCGCGCACTAGGGTAGGAACCACATCGACCGATGAACCCCTGCGCCGATCACCCGTCGGTGGTGTCGTAGCGGCGCAGGAGCAGAGCTGCACAACCAGAATCATGCACAAAGGAGCAGATTGTGACTGTCCGGGTAGGCGTAAACGGTTTCGGCCGTATCGGGCGTAACTTCTTCAGGGCGGTGGATGCGCAGAAGGCGCTCGGAACCACCGACATCGAGATTGTGGCGGTCAACGACCTCACGGACAACGCTTCGCTGGCGCATCTCCTGAAGTACGACTCGATCCTCGGTCGTCTCCCGCACGACGTCTCGCTCGAGGGTGAAGACACCATCGTCGTCGGAAGCCAGAAGATCAAGGCTCTCGCCATCAAGGAAGGCCCGGCGGCGCTTCCCTGGGGCGACCTGGGCGTCGACGTCGTCGTCGAGTCCACCGGCATCTTCACCGACGCAGCCAAGGCGAAGGGCCACCTCGAGGCCGGCGCCAAGAAGGTCATCATCTCCGCCCCGGCCAAGGGCGAGGACATCACCATCGTGATGGGCGTCAACGACGACAAGTACGACGGCAGCCAGAACATCATCTCCAACGCCTCGTGCACCACCAACTGCCTCGGCCCCATCGCCAAGGTGCTCGACGACGAGTTCGGCATCGTCAAGGGCCTCATGACGACGGTCCACGCCTACACCCAGGACCAGAACCTGCAGGACGGCCCGCACAGCGACCTGCGTCGCGCCCGTGCCGCCGCACTGAACGTGGTTCCCACCGGAACCGGTGCCGCCAAGGCCATCGGCCTGGTCCTCCCGCAGCTGCTCGGCAAGCTGGACGGCTACGCGCTGCGCGTCCCGATCCCCACGGGTTCGGTCACCGACCTCACCGCGAACCTGCGGAAGTCGGCCAGCGTCGAGGACATCAACGCCGCGATGAAGGCTGCCGCCGAGGGCCCGCTCAAGGGCATCCTGAAGTACACGGACGCCCCGATCGTGTCGTCCGACATCGTCACCGACCCGCACAGCTCGATTTTCGACTCCGGCCTCACCAAGGTCATCGAGGATCAGGCCAAGATCGTGTCCTGGTACGACAACGAGTGGGGTTACTCCAACCGTCTGGCCGACCTCATCGGTCTCGTCGCCAAGTCTCTCTGAGTGAAGGTCCGGTAACAGTGGCAGTTCAGACTCTCGACGATCTTCTGAACGCTGGGGTCGAGGGGCGTGCCGTGCTGGTGCGCTCCGACCTCAACGTTCCGCTCGACGGCGACCGGATCACCGATCCCGGGCGCATCCTCGCTTCCGCACCGACGCTGAAAGCGCTGGCGGAGGCGGGCGCCAAGGTCATCGTCACCGCCCATCTGGGTCGCCCCAAGGGCGAGCCCGACCCGCAGTACTCCCTCGCACCGGTGGCGGCCAAGCTCGCCGAGGTGCTGGGCCGCAACGTCCAGCTCGCCGGCGACGTCGTCGGGCAGGACGCGCTGGCACGCGCGGAGGGACTCACCGACGGCGACGTCCTCCTGCTGGAGAACATCCGCTTCGACCCGCGAGAGACCAGCAAGGACGAGGCCGAGCGGATGAAGCTCGCCAAGGCCCTGGTCGAACTCGTCGGCGACGACGGTGCGTTCGTGTCCGACGGCTTCGGTGTCGTGCACCGCGCGCAGGCGTCGGTGTACGACGTCGCGAAGCTGCTCCCGCACTACGCGGGCAAGCTCGTCGAAGCCGAGATCGAGGTGCTCGGCAAGCTCACCGAGGAGCCCGAGCGGCCGTACGCGGTCGTCCTCGGTGGATCCAAGGTGTCGGACAAGCTCGCGGTGATCGAGGCGCTGGCCCCCAAGGTCGACACCCTCGTCATCGGCGGCGGCATGTACTACACGTTCCTCGCGGCGCAGGGCGTCTCGGTCGGCAACTCGCTGTGCGAGGAGTCGATGATCGACACGTGCAAGGCGCTGCTCGAGCAGTACGCCGACGTGATCCACATCCCGCAGGACGTGGTCATCGCCGATTCGTTCTCGGCCGACGCCGAGTCGAAGATCGTGTCGGTGCTCGAGATCCCGGACGGCTGGATGGGACTCGACATCGGACCGCAGTCGGTTCGCCGGTTCGCGGCGATCCTGACCAGCGCGAAGACCGTGTTCTGGAACGGCCCGATGGGCGTGTTCGAGTTCGAGAAGTTCGCCGCGGGCACCAAGGGTGTCGCCGAGGCGATCATCGAGGCCACCGGCAAGGGCGCGTACAGCGTCGTCGGTGGCGGTGACTCCGCCGCGGCGGTGCGCCAGCTCGGTCTGCCCGAGGACGGGTTCTCGCACATCTCCACCGGTGGCGGCGCCTCCCTCGAGTACCTCGAGGGCAAGGAACTCCCCGGCATCGCAGTTCTGGAGGGCTGAGGAATGGCACGGAAGCCGCTGATCGCCGGCAACTGGAAGATGAATCTGAACCACCTCGAGGCCATCGCGCTGGTTCAGAAGATCGCCTTCTCGCTCCCGGCGAAGTACTTCGACAAGGTCGACGTGACGGTGATCCCGCCGTTCACCGACATCCGCAGCGTGCAGACCCTCGTCGAGGGCGACAAGCTCCTGCTCACCTACGGTGCGCAGGACGTGTCGGCCCAGGATTCGGGTGCGTACACCGGCGAGATCAGCGGCTCCATGCTGGCCAAGCTGGGCTGCACGTTCGTCGTCGTCGGACACTCGGAGCGCCGGACCCTGCACTGTGAGGACAACGACACCGTGCTGGCCAAAACCAAGGCCGCGCTGAAGAACGGGCTCACCCCGATCGTCTGCATCGGTGAGGGCCTCGATATCCGCGAGGCCGGTGAGCACGTGTCCTACAACGTCGAGCAGCTGCGGGGTTCGCTCGCCGGACTGTCCGCCGAGGACATCGCGAAGGTCGTCATCGCGTACGAGCCGGTGTGGGCCATCGGCACCGGCCGGGTGGCCAGTGCCGCGGACGCGCAGGAAGTCTGCGCCGCGATCCGCGCCACGCTCGGTGAGCTGGCCTCGCCGGACGTCGCGTCCGGTGTCCGCGTTCTCTACGGCGGCAGCGTCAACGCGAAGAACGTCGGCGAGATCGTCGGTCAGACGGATGTGGACGGCGCCCTCGTGGGCGGCGCGTCACTGAAGGCCGACGAGTTCGCCACCCTGTCGGCGATCGCCGCAGGCGGACCCCTGCCGTAATGCTCCTTCGGCGCTCGTGCGCCTTTCCGGTAGCGGTGGGTACCGGAAAGGCGCACGAGCGCGGAGCGCCTGTAGGGTGTACGAGGTCGTAGTTGTTCCTACTGGATGGGTGGACGTAGACAGACATGGAACTGTTCCTGGATATCTTGCTGGTGATCACCAGCTTGCTGCTGATTCTGCTGGTGCTGCTGCACCGCGGTAAGGGCGGCGGTCTGTCCAGCCTGTTCGGCGGCGGCGTCCAGTCCAGCCTGTCCGGTTCCACCGTGGTCGAGAAGAACCTCGACCGGCTGACCGTCTTCACCGGTCTGATCTGGTTCATCGCCATCATCGGCATCGGCCTGGAGATCAAGTTCGGCTGATCGGCTTCATCATGCGGACGGGCCGTCACCGGTCGATACTGGATGCATGATCGAAACCCCACGTGAGGCCACTGAACCACTCCGCGAAGACATTCGGCTCCTGGGCGGCATCCTCGGTCAGATAGTGCGGGAGCAGGCCGGGGACAGCGTCTTCGACCTCGTCGAGAAGGCCAGGGTCGAGTCGTTCCGGGTTCGTCGTTCCGAGATCGATCGCGCCGATCTGGCCGACATGTTCACCGAGGTGTCCACGAGCGACGCCATTCCCGTCATCCGGGCCTTCAGCCACTTCGCCCTGCTGGCCAACCTCGCCGAGGACAATCACCGCGAACGCCGGCGTGCCGTCCACGTCGCCGCCGGTGAACCCGCCCCCGACAGCACCCTGACCGCCACGTTCGCCAAGCTCGACGCCGCTCATCTGAGCAGCGACGTCGTCGCGGACGCGTTGCGCGGGGCACTGGTGTCGCCGGTCATCACCGCGCATCCCACCGAGACCCGTCGCCGCACGGTGTTCGAGACCCAGACGCGGATCACCGAACTGATGCGGTACCGCGAACGCACCGCGCTGACCGAGTCCGAGACCGCCGACGTCGACGTCCGGTTGCGGCGGCAGATCCTCACCCTGTGGCAGACCGCGCTGATCCGGTTGTCGCGGTTGCGGATCCAGGACGAGATCGAGGTCGGGCTGCGGTACTACGACGCGGCGCTGTTCGAGGTGGTCCCGAAGATCAACGCCGAACTGCGCACTGCCCTGCGGTCGCGGTGGCCGGACGCCGATCTGGGCCGGGAACCGATCCTGCGTCCCGGATCGTGGATCGGCGGGGACCGCGACGGCAATCCGTACGTCACCGCCGAGGTGGTCCGCCAGGCCACCATCCGGGCCGCGGCCACCGCGCTCGAGCACCATCTCGGGCAACTCGAGACGCTCGAGCGGGAACTGTCCATGTCGGCCCGTCTCGTCACCGTCACACCCGCCCTCGACCTCCTGGCCGCGGCGTCCCAGGACGATTCACCGTTCCGCGCCGACGAGCCGTACCGTCGTGCCGTGCGGGGCATCCGGGGGCGTCTCACGGCCACCGCGCACCGCATCCTGGGGGAGGCGCCCGATCACGGGCTCGACCTCGGGCTCGCACCGTACGACACGCCGCGGCAGATGCTCGACGAACTCGACGTCGTCGACGACTCCCTGCGGTGCGGCGGCGACGGCACGATCGCCGACGACGGACTGGCCACGCTGCGGGATTCGGTGGAGGTGTTCGGTTTCCATCTCTCCGGCCTCGACATGCGGCAGAACTCGGACGTGCACGAGACCGTGGTCGCCGAACTGCTGGCGTGGGCGGGCGTGCACGCCGACTACCCGTCGCTGTCCGAGGACGAGCGGGTCGAATTGCTGTCGGCGGAGCTGTCCACCCGGCGCCCCCTGACCACGGCGAACGCCGAGTTCAGCGAGCTGACGGCGAAGGAACTCGCCATTCTCCAGGCCGGCGCCGAGGCCGTGCGGACCCTCGGTGCGGGCGCGGTGCCCAATTACATCATCAGCATGTGCACCTCCGTCAGCGACATGCTCGAGGCCGCGGTCCTGCTGAAGGAGGTCGGCATCCTCGATCCCGGAGCGGGGGAGGCGCCGTCCTGCCCGGTGGGCATCGTGCCGCTGTTCGAGACGATCGAAGACCTGCAGCAGGGGGCCGCCACCCTCGAGGCCACCCTGGAGGTCCCGATCTACCGGGCCCTGGTGTCGGCGCGCGGCGACGCCCAGGAAGTGATGCTCGGGTACTCCGACTCCAACAAGGACGGCGGCTATCTGGCGGCCAACTGGGCGCTGTACCGCGCCGAGCTGGACCTGGTCGACGCGGCCCGCAAGACGGGAATCCGGTTGCGGCTCTTCCACGGTCGCGGTGGCACCGTGGGCCGCGGCGGCGGACCCAGCTACGAGGCGATCCTCGCGCAGCCGCCCGGCGCGGTCGCCGGATCGCTGCGGATCACCGAACAGGGTGAGGTGATCGCCGCCAAGTACGCGGAACCCCGCCTCGCGCAACGCAATCTCGAAACGCTGCTCGCCGCGACCCTCGAGGCCACCCTCCTCGACGTCGAGGGCCTCGGCGACGACGCCGAACCGGCGTACCGCATCCTCGACGAACTCGCCGCACTGGCCCGCCGCGCCTACGGCGAATTGGTCCACGAGACACCCGGATTCGTGGAGTACTTCGAGATGTCGACCCCGGTCGCGGAGATCGGGGCGCTCAACATCGGCAGCCGCCCGGCCTCCCGCAAGCAGACCACGTCCATCTCCGACCTGCGGGCCATCCCGTGGGTGCTGTCGTGGAGTCAGTCCCGGGTCATGCTGCCCGGGTGGTACGGCACCGGCGCCGCGTTCGAGGAATGGACGCACGGCGACCCCGACAGGGTGGCGACACTGTCCCGCCTCTACGAGACGTGGCCGTTCTTCCGGACCGTGCTGTCGAACCTGGCGATGGTGATGTCGAAGTCGGACATGGGCCTCGCCGCCCGGTACGCGGAACTCGTCCCCGACGAGGAACTGCGCCGACGGGTGTTCGGCAAGATCGCCGAGGAGCACGAGCGGACCATCCGGATGTACAAGGCGGTCACCGGGAACGACACACTGTTCGCCGACAATCCCGGTCTGGAGCGGTCGGTGCACAACCGGTTCCCGTACCTCGAGCCGCTCAACCACCTGCAGGTGGAACTGCTGCGCCGCTACCGGGCCGGGGACGACAGTGATCAGACGCGCCGCGGCATCCAGCTCACGATGAACGGGCTGGCGACCGCACTGCGCAACAGCGGGTAGCAGGGCCGGTTTCCGCGCCCCGCGAGAAAGTGCACGAACTTTCTTGCGGGGCGCGGGAACCGAACCGTCCGTCCCTGCGTCAAAACGGGAAAGAGCACAACGTTTCCGAGACGAAGTGGGGCGACAGATGAGGCGATGCGCGGGTGACCCGGTCTATTGGCGCGGCGGAATCGGGCGGCGGGGGACGCGGACGGCGAGCCCGCATCGGGCCGGCCGCATCGTCACCGAATGCCGGGTCACCCGGACACCGGTCGAACGGGACCCCCGGTCGCCCGCCGGGTTACCGGGCGACGACGAGGACCCCGTCGGATGAGAGGGTCAGTTCGGCGCGCGTCAGTTCGGCAAGGGTCAGTTCGGCAGCCGGGTCGCGGCCGACGTGTCGAGCAGCCACCGGGTGGCCGAGAGTCCGCGGGCCCCGGACGCCGGGATCTCGACGGGCGGTGCGCCTGCGATCGCGGCGGCCACGGCCTCGGCCTTGGCTTCGCCGGACACGACGAGCCACACCTCGTCGGCGTGCCGGACGGCGGGAAGGGTCAGCGTGACCCGCACCGGCGGCGGCTTGGGGGAGTCCGTCACCGCGACGACGAACCGGTGCTCCTCGCGGACCGCGTCGGTGTCGGGGAACAGCGAATTGACGTGTCCCTCACCGCCCATGCCGAGCAGGTGGACGTCGAAGACCGGGACCTGCCTGCCGTCGGCGTGGGCCCCGAGCACCTGCGCGTACGCGACGGCGGCCGCCTCCGGGTCGTTCTCGTAGATCCCGTCCGCGACGGGCATGGTGTGCACGCGGTCGGGATCGACGTCGACGTGGTCGAGCAGCGCGGCCCGCGCCTGCACGTCGTTGCGTTCCGGATCGCCTGCCGGCAGGAACCGCTCGTCACCCCAGAAGATGTCGATCGCGCGCCAGTCGATGTCGCCCGGATTCTCCCGGACCTTCTCGAGCAACCCGATCCCGGTGCCGCCGCCGGTGAGGACCACCGACGCCGAACCGCGATCCTTCTGGGCGGCGACGACGGTGGCGACGAATCGCTCCGCGGCCTTCGTCACCAGCGTGGCGGTGTCGGGGTGCACTTCTACGTGGATGTCACTCATACGTCACCTTCGTCAGCCCGGCGAGTGCGGCCTCGTAGGCCTCGTCGGGGTCCAGTCTGCGTAGTTCTTCGGCCAGGCAGTCGCGGGTCTCCCGCCTGCCCAGCGCCACCAGCGCATCCGGTTTCCCGGTCCGCGACAACGTCGCGGTGGTGCCGGTCTGCGGGCGGCTGATGGTCAGCGTGCCACCGTCCGCGAACGCGAGTGTCACGAACAACTTTCCGACCCTGCGGCTGACGGGCGCATCGAGACGGCCTGCCAGCCATCCGGCGATCATGTCGACGGCGGGCTCGTCCACGAGGCCCGACACCACCGCCGATTCGATGCGCGAATGCGGTGGCTGATCGACGGCCGAGGTGATGAGCCCCCGCCACATCGTGATGCGGCTCCACGCCAGATCGGTATCACCGGACGTGTAGGAGGCGAGGCGGCCCTTGATCTCCGCGGCGGGATCCGGACGGTCCGTGGCGTCGGTGATGCGCCGGATCGCGAGTTTCCCGACCGGGTCCTTCGCGGGGACGGTGGGAGCGGACTCCGGCCACCACACGACGACCGGGGTGTCGGGGAGGAGGAACGGCACCACCACGCTGCTCTCGTGGTCGGCGAGTTCGCCGAACAGGCGGAGCACCACCACCTCCGAGGCGCCGGCGTCACCCCCGACTCTGATCTGGGCGTCCAGCCGCGGTTCGGCGTCGCGGGAACCGCGGGCGACGACGATGACACGGCAAGGATGTTCCCGGCTCGCCTCGTTGGCGGCGTCGATGATGTCCTCGGAGTTCTCGCTGTCCCGGGTGCACACCACCAGGGTGAGAACCCGTCCCAGCGTCACCGCCCCGCCGGTCTTCCGGACCTCCACCAGCTTCTTGTTGACCTGGCCGGTGGTGGTCGAGGGGATGTCGATGATCATCTACGGCCTTCTCCATTCGCGACCGGTGCGCTGCATCATTTCGTCCGCGGACGGGGGACCCCACGTGCCTGCCTCGTACGGTTCCGGTTTGCCCTCCGCGGCCCACGCTGCGAGCGCCGGATCGAGGATCTCCCACGACAATTCGACCTCGGCGTTGACGGGGAACAGGGAGGGTTCACCGAGCAGCATGTCGAGGATGAGGCGTTCGTACGCCTCGGGGGACGACTCGGTGAACGCCTGGCCGTAGCTGAAGTCCATGCTGACGTCGCGGACCTCCATGCTCGATCCCGGGACCTTGGACCCGAAGCGCATCGTCACACCCTCGTCCGGCTGCACCCGGATGACGAGCGCGTTCTGACCGAGTTCCTCGGTCATCGTCTGATCGAACGGCAGGTGCGGCGCGCGCTTGAAGATCACGGCGATCTCGGTGACCCGGCGGCCGAGCCGCTTCCCGGTGCGGAGATAGAACGGCACACCCGCCCAGCGGCGGGTGTCGACCTCGAGGGTGATCGCCGCGAACGTCTCCGTGGTGGAGTCCTGTGAGAACCCGTCCTCCTCCAGCAGACCGACCACCCGGGTGCCGCCCTGCCAGCCGCCCGCGTACTGCCCGCGCGCGGTGGTCTCGTCGAGTGGCTGCGCGAGTTTGGTGGCGGAAAGCACCTTGATCTTCTCCGCCTGCAACTCCGACGGTTCGAAGCTGATCGGCTCCTCCATCGCCGTGAACGCGAGGAGTTGCAGCAGGTGATTCTGGATGACGTCCCGCGCCGCCCCGATGCCGTCGTAGTACCCGGCTCGCCCACCGAGACCGATGTCCTCGGCCATGGTGATCTGCACGTGATCCACGTAATGGGCGTTCCAGATCGGATCGAACAGCTGGTTGGCGAAGCGCAGCGCCAGGATGTTCTGAACGGTTTCCTTGCCGAGGTAGTGGTCGATCCGGAAGACGGTGTCCTCGGGGAAGACCTCGTTCACGACCGCGTTGAGCTCACGTGCGCTCGCGAGGTCGTGACCGAACGGCTTCTCGATGACCACCCGGCGCCACTGGCTGTCGTTCGACCGGGCGAGGCCGGCCTCGGACAGCTGCTTGAGGACCACCGGGAACGCGTCCGGCGGAATCGCGAGATAAAACCCGTGATTGCCGCCGGTCCCGCGTTCGCGTTCGAGCGTGGCGAGGGTGTTCGCCAGTTCCTGGAAGGCCGCCGGGTCGTCGAAGCTGCCCTTGACGAACCGCAGGCCCTCCGACAGCCGCTCCCACACGTCCTCCCGGAACGGGGTCCGGGAATGGTCGCGCACGGCATCGTGCACGATCTTGCCGAAATCCTCGTCCGACCAATCCCTGCGGGCGAACCCGACGAGAGCGAACCCGGGCGGCAGAAGACCACGATTGGCCAGATCGTAGATGGCGGGCATCAACTTGCGCCGGGCCAGGTCGCCGGTGACACCGAAGATCACCAGCGCACACGGCCCGGCGATGCGTGGTAGGCGCTTGTCCCTACTGTCGCGAAGTGGATTGACCCAATCGTCTGACGCTGCGGGCTCGCTCACGTATCAGCTCTTCTGCCCTGCTGCGCGCAGCTGCTCCGCGGTGGCCTCGAGGAGTTCGTTCCAGGACACCTCGAACTTGTCGACGCCCTCGTCCTCGAGGACCTTGAACACGTCGGGCAGGTCGACGCCGACGGCGGTGAGCTGGTCGAAGATCTCCTGCGAGGCGACCCCGGTGCCGGAGACGGTGTCCCCTTTGACCTGGCCGTGATCGGCGAACGCGTCGAGGGTCTTCTCCGGCATCGTGTTCACGGTGTTCGGGGCCACCAGATCGGCGACGTACAGGGTGTCCGGGTAGGCGGGGTTCTTGACGCCCGTGGACGCCCACAGTGCGCGCTGCGGGCGGGCACCGCTGTCGAGCAGTCCCTGGAACCGCGGCTGCACCTCGAAGACCTGCTGGTAGGCGGCGTACGCGAGGCGGGCGTTGGCGAGGGCCGCCTTGCCGCGCAGCGCGAGTGCGTCGGGGGTGCCGATCTTGTCGAGCCGCTTGTCGATTTCGGTGTCGACGCGGGAGACGAAGAACGAGGCGACCGAGTGGATGCGGGACAGGTCGTGTCCGGCGGCCTTGGCGGTCTCGAGGCCGTCGAGGTAGGCGCCCATGACGAGTTCGTAGCGTTCGACCGAGAAGATCAGCGTGACGTTGACGCTGATGCCCTCACCGAGCACCTTGGCGATGGCCGGGATGCCGGCCTCGGTGGCCGGGATCTTGATGAACAGGTTCGGGCGGTCGACGATCTTCCACAGTTCGGCGGCCTGCGCGACGGTCTTGTCGGCGTCGTGGGCGAGGCGCGGGTCGACCTCGATGGACACGCGGCCGTCGACGCCGTGGCTGGCCTCGAACTGCGGGGCGAGGACGTCGCAGGCGGCGCGGACGTCGTCGGTGGTCACGGTGCGGATGGTGGCCTCGACGTCTGCGCCGCGTTCGGCGAGTTCGCGGACCTGGGCGTCGTAGACGTGGCCCTTGCTGAGTGCGGCCTGGAAGATCGACGGGTTGGTGGTGACACCGACGACGGACTTGGTGGCGACGAGTTCGGCGAGGTTGCCGGACTCGATGCGGTCACGGGAGAGGTCGTCGAGCCACACCGAGACGCCGGCTTCGGAGAGCTTCTGGAGGTTGGGGTTCTGAGTCATGGCGTTCTATCCCTTCACGCGTGCGAGTGAGCGCTGTGCGGCTGCGGTGACGGCTTCGGCGGTGAAGCCGAACTCGCGGAACAGGGTCTTGTAGTCGGCGGAGGCGCCGAAATGCTCGATGGAGATGATTTCGCCCGCGTCACCGACGAAGCGGTACCACGGCATGGAGATGCCGGCCTCGACGGCGACCCGCGCCTTGACCGTCGGGGGGAGCACACCATCGCGGTAGGCCTGGTCCTGGGCGTCGAACCACTCGACGCAGGGCATGGACACCACCCGGGTGGGGATGCCGTCGGCCTCGAGGGCCTCGCGGGCCGCGACGGCCAGCTGCAGCTCGGAGCCGGTGCCGATGAGCACGACCTTCGGTGCCCCGGTGGACGCGTCGGCGAGGACGTACCCGCCGCGGGAGACACCCTCGTAGCTGGTGCCCTCGAGGACCGGCAGGTCCTGGCGGGTCAGGGCGAGACCGGCGGGAGCGCGGGTGGCCTCGTCGGAGCCCTTCTCGAGAACGGCGCGCCACGCGTGCGCGGTCTCGTTGGCGTCGCCCGGTCGCACGACGTACAGGCCGGGGATGGCGCGCAGCGCCGCGAGGTGCTCGATCGGCTGGTGGGTGGGACCGTCCTCGCCGAGTCCGATGGAGTCGTGCGTCCACACGTAGGTGACCGCGGTCTTCATGATCGCGGCCAGCCGCACGGCGGGACGCATGTAGTCGCTGAAGACGAGGAACGTGCCGCCGTAGGGGCGGGTCGGCCCGTGCAGGGCGATGCCGTTGAGGATCGAGCCCATGGCGTGCTCGCGGACACCGAAGTGCAGTGTGCGGCCGTACGGTTCCGCGTTCCACATGCTGGTGGAAATGGACTTGGGACCGAACGAGTCGGCGCCCTTGATGGTGGTGTTGTTGCTCTCCGCGAGGTCGGCGGAGCCGCCCCACAGCTCGGGCAGCACCGGTCCGACGGCGTTGAGGACGGCGGCGGACGCCTTCCGGGTGGCGAGGCCCTTCGCGTCGGGCTCCCACGTCGGCAGGACGTCGGCCCAGCCGGCGGGCAGGTCGCGTCCGATCAGGCGGTCGAGCAGCTTCTTGCCCTCGGGGGCGCGCTGCGTCCACTCGTCGTACTGGGCCTGCCATTCCTTGTGTGCCTGCGCGCCGCGCTCGACGACCTTGCGGGTATGGGCGATGACCTCGTCGGCGACCTCGAACGTCTTGTCCGGATCGAATCCGAGCGCCGTCTTCACGGCCGCGACCTCGTCGGCACCGAGGGCGGCGCCGTGCGCAGCGCCCGTGTTCATCTTGTTCGGTGCCGGGAAACCGATGATCGTGCGGAGCAGGACCAGCGACGGCTTGTCGGTGACCTCGCGGGCCTTGTTCAGTGCCTCCTCGATGGCGACGACGTTCTCGCCGCCCTCGACGATCTGCACGTGCCAGCCGTACGCCTCGTAGCGGGCGGCGGTGTCCTCGGACAGCGCGATGGCGGTGTCGTCCTCGATGGAGATCTTGTTGTCGTCGTAGATCAGCGTCAGGTTGCCGAGCTGCTGCACACCGGCGATGGACGACGCCTCGGAGGTGACGCCTTCCTCGATGTCGCCGTCGGAGGCGATCACGTAGATGTGGTGATCGAACGGGCTCTCGCCGAGCGCGGGCTCGGGGTCGAACAGGCCGCGCTCACGGCGGGCGGCCATGGCCATGCCGACGGCGGAGGCCAGACCCTGACCCAGCGGTCCGGTGGTGATCTCGACGCCGCGGGTGTGGCCGTGCTCGGGGTGGCCGGGGGTCTTCGAGCCCCAGGTGCGCAGCGACTCCAGGTCTTCGAGTTCCAGCCCGTAACCGGCGAGGTACAGCTGGATGTAGAGGGTGAGGCTGGAGTGTCCACAGGACAGCACGAACCGGTCGCGGCCGATCCAGTCGGCGTCGGTGGGGTCGTGGCGCATGACGCGCTGGAAGAGGGTGTAGGCGAGGGGGGCGAGGCTCATCGCCGTGCCGGGGTGGCCGTTGCCCACCTTCTGCACTGCATCGGCGGCGAGCACCCGGATGGTGTCGACGGCCTTGGTGTCCAGTTCGGTCCAGTCGGCGGGATGAACCGGTTGCGTGAGGACGTGGATGTCGTCTGTGATCGACACGGGCAGAAGTCTCCTGACATGGGTGAACGTGGAGCCTGAGGATGCGTGGGCCTCTTGTGCGACTCCAGCCTAGTGCGCGGTCGTATCCGGGTCGATTCGGTTCGCGCATTACGGCGGTCTACCATCGTTTGTAGTAGAACGGCCGGCCGTCGCGAAGGACTTCGGGAGCAGTCGCCGGCATTCGGATGTGGAATTACGCGTGGTGCGAGGAGAGAACGTGCGGACAGGGCATCAGCCGAGCGGACACGGCTTCGGCAGCCCCAGCCCCGCCCCCCGCGCGACCGGCACCGACACGGTGCTGGGTCGCGCCACGGGCAAGGTCCTGGCCTACATCGCGTTGACCAAGCCGCGGGTGATCGAACTGCTGCTGGTCGCGACGATCCCGGCGATGCTGCTGGCCGACCGGGGCAACGTCGACATCCTGCTGATCCTCAGCACGCTGTTCGGCGGGTGGATGGGTGCGGCGAGCGCGAACTCCCTCAACTGCGTCGTCGACGCCGACATCGACAAGGTCATGAAGCGCACCGCGCGGCGGCCGCTGGCTCGCGACGCGGTGCCGACGTCGCACGCGTTCGTGTTCGGCATGACGCTCGGTATCGCGTCGTTCCTGTGGTTGTGGTGGCGGGCGAACCTGCTCGCCGGGTGCCTGGTCGTCCTGACCATCGCGTTCTACGTGCTCGTGTACACGATGGTGCTCAAGCGCCGGACCTGGCAGAACGTCGTCTGGGGCGGCGCCGCGGGCTGCATGCCCGTCATGGTCGGCTGGTCGGCGGTCACCGGATCGCTGAGCTGGCAGCCCATCGTGCTGTTCCTGGTCATCTTCTTCTGGACGCCGCCGCACACCTGGGCGCTCGCGATGCGCTACAAGGAGGACTACAAGGCGGCCGGTGTCCCGATGCTGCCGGTGATCGCCACCGAGGAGCACGTCACCAAACAGATCCTGCTGTACAGCTGGGCGATGGTCGTCACCTCGCTCGCGCTGGTCCCCGCCGCGGGCGTCGTCTACGCCGCCGTCACCCTCGTCGCCGGCGCCTGGTTCCTGCTCATGGCCCACCAGCTGTACCGCAGCGTCCGCGGCGGAGCGGCCGTGAAACCGCTCCGCCTGTTCCTGCAGTCCAACAACTACCTGGCCATCGTGTTCGTCGGGCTCGCCGTCGACTCGGTGCTGGGACTGCAGACCATCGGCAGCCTGCTGAGCTGAGGCTTCGCCTCGGTTCAGCCTGCCGAGCTGAGGCTTCGCCTCAGGGCACCAGCACGATCGATCCCGTCGTCGCCCGCGCCTCCAGGTCGCGATGCGCCTCCTCCGCCCGCTCGAGTGGGTACTCCGCTCCCACCCGGACCGTCAGTGCGCCGTCGGCGAGGGCGGAGAACACGTCCCCGGCCCGCCACGTCAGTTCCTCCCGGTTGCGGATGTGGTGTGCGAGGGTGGGCCGGGTGAGGAACAGTGAACCTGCCGGGTTCAGCCGCTGCGGATCGAACGGCGGCACCGGCCCGCTCGCCGCGCCGAACAGCGCGACGGTTCCCCGGATTCGCACCGACGCGAGACTGGCCTCGAACGTGGACGCGCCGACACCGTCGTATGCTGCCGCGACGCCCTCGCCGTCGGTCAGTTCCCGCACCCGGGCCGCGATGTCGTCGTCGTAGCGCAGCACCTCGTGTGCCCCGGCGTCACGCGACAACTGCTCCTTCGCGTCGGAGGACACGGTGGTGATCACCCGGGCGCCCAGCGTCGTCGCCATCTGCGTGAGGATCAGACCCACTCCGCCCGCACCGGCGTGGACGAGCACGGTGTCGCCGGACCGGATCGGGTACGTGGAGTGGGCCAGGTAGTGGGCGGTCATGCCCTGTAGCAGCGCGGAGGCGGCCTGTGGGGCGGGCACGGAGTCGGGAACGGCGATCGCGGCCGCCGCGGGCACGGCCACCTTCTCCGCGTAGCTGCCGGGAGCGGCGCACCACGCCACCCGGTCGCCGGGTGCGAAATCCGTCACGTCGCCGCCGACGGCCTCCACGACGCCGGAGCCCTCGTCGCCGGGAACGTAGGGCAGCGGCCGCGGGTACAGCCCCGTCCGGAAGTACGTGTCGATGAAATTGATGCCGATCGCGTCGGTGCGTACGAGCAGATCCGTCGCTCCGATCCCGGGTTCGGGAACCTCCACCGGTTCGAGGACGTCGGGACCACCGGGACGGGAAACCTGTATAGCGCGCATGGTTTCAGTTCTACACGGCGCGGCATCCCGCACGGAGCCTGGCGGACACGCCGCGTCTACCGCCCAGTATTCTCGGACCATGAGTACCGACACCCATGCGGAACAGGCCCCCTCGAGCCCGGCGCCCTCGCTGCCGTCCCACACGGTCGACGCGATCAAGAAGTTCGTCGCCCAGCACGGCGGTTCGGCCAGCGCCGTCATCCAGCCCATCGGGCTCGCCGGCGTCCGGATCACCCTGGTCGGAGCCGACGGCATCCTCGGTGACCAGGTGGTCGAGGATCTCGCCACCGCGAACGCCGTCGTCGCCTCGCTCGACGACGTCACCGTCTCGGAGTGGGACCGCGCGATCACCAGCATCGTCACACCCCGCAAGGGTCACTTCCAGAAGATGGCAGGCTGGGTCGCCCGGCAGACCCGGTTCCCGAAGGCCCGCAACGAGCGCTAGACGCTCGCGGTGTCGGGCTGTGTGACGTACTCGCGGGTGCGTCCTGCAGCCCACACCGCCGCGGTGGCCGCGGTGCACAGCCCGGCCCCCGCGACGTGGAACGCCACCAGCGCGGCGGGAACGTCCGTGAAGAACTGGACCAGCCCGATCAGCGCCTGCGCCACCACCAGCGCGAGCAGAACCTGCACCCGGACCTTCACCGCGCGCGTGGCGCCGACGGCGTACAGGCCGAAGCACAGGCCGACCAGCAACGCCAGGTAGCCCACCAGCAGTTGTGCATGCAGGTGCACGAGCGTGACGATTTCCACCTCGAGGCGGGGAACGACGCGGTCGAGACTCTTGTCTCCCGCGTGCGGTCCCGCACCCGTGACCAGCGTTCCGGCGGCGAGCACCCCGGCCAGCGCGACAGCCGACAGTGCGGTGAGCCAGCGCAGCGGTGCCGGGATCACGTCGATCGCCGGGGCGTCGTCCGGCTCGCAGATCTTCGCGTACATCACGGTCGCCAGCCACACCATCGCCATCGAGGCGAGCAGGTGCACCGCGACCGTCCACCACAGCAGTCCGGTGAGCACGGTGACACCGCCGATGACGGCCTGCACGACGGTGCCGAGAGGCATCATCCACGCGTAGACGAGGACCTCCTTGCGGCGGCGGGCACGAGTGACCGCGAGGACGATCAGGGCCGCGGCCACGACGACGACGAACGTCAGCAGCCGGTTGCCGAATTCGACCGCCTGGTGGACGACGGCGACCTCGCCGTGCCCGACCGGCACGAAGCTGCCGGGGAAGCACTGCGGCCAGGTGGGGCAGCCGAGGCCGGACGCCGTCACCCGGACCACGGCCCCGGTGACGGCGATGCCGCCCTGCGTGAGGATCACCGCGAACGCGATGACACGCTGCACGGTCAGCGACGGAAGGGGGAGACGGTCTACCAGGCTCAGAAACCCGCGATACAGCACGGCATCGATGGTAGAGGGCGGTCAACTACACCGTGTCGTTGGGCCGGTGGCGGCGCGGCCGACTCCGTGCTACTCGCCGCGAATGCGCAGGATGCCGGTCACCGTGCCCTGCCAGAAGTCGCCGGTGTCGGTGACGAGTCCGGACATCTGCAGGGTGTCGTTGACCGCGGTCCCGGGGAGTGGGCTGGTGTGCTCGACCGAGCCGTCGGACGGGTCGATCACCGCGAACGCGAAACCGTCCAGCGGGGTCGTGACGTCGAACCCCTGGCGGATCACGGTGTACAACAGACCGTCGCCGGTCGACAGGTGCGGGACCGCGGCGCTGCGGACGTCGTTGCTCCACACCTGGTGGCAGCCGATCGGGTCGATGTCCACCCGCGTCATGCCGCCGGTGAAGGGCGCGTTCGTGGGAACGGCCGGTCCCGCCCCGTCCGGAACGGTGGGATACGGGTAGCCGTACGTCCCGGCGACGTACACCGAGTTGCCGATGCCGATCGGTGAGTTCTCGCTGCCGCCCGGGTTGCCGAGCACCGGGAGGCTGCAGATCTCGTCACCGGAATCGGCGCGGAACACCCGGAGATTCACCTGCGGGTCGGCGTTGTCGACGATCGCGACGAAATCGCTGCCCGTCGACGGTCCGAAGTAGGTGGGGGTCGAGCCGGTGCCGTGGCTCAGCTGCCCCGGCTTCCGGTCCGGTCCGCGGTCGTACTCACGGCGCCAGTCCATTCGGACCTCGCCGTCGCGGAGCGCGAACTGGTACAGGGCGTGCGTGGTCGCGACCGCGGCGCCTGCCGGAGAGGTGGAGATGCTGTTCTGCACCTGCTCGCCCGCCGCCAGCGGCAGGGTGTGCGCGACACCGCCGCGGTCCACGGCTCCGACGACGCCGCCGCCCGTCGCGAACCAGACGTTGCCCTGCCAGTCCGGCGTCAGCCCGGTCACGTTGTCGCCCTGGGGAACACTGCCGGACAGGTCGACGTGCGAGTCGACGGTGATCCGCCACTGGCCGCTGGGTTCCTTCGAATGTCCGAGGCGCAGTAGCTGACGGTTGCCGTCGACGACGACGAGGCGGTTGTCGTTGTCGAGGAACGCGTAGACGCCGCCGAGCAGGCTGCCCTTCGCCAGCGTGAACGTGGCGAGCGAGCCGCCGAACGGCGCCGCGGCAGCCGCGGGGTCGATCAGGTGCACGGTGGGAACCTGGCCGGCCACGGACGTGCACAGGGCGACGACGAGGCGGTCGGAACCCTGCAGGAGGGTCGGGCACGCCGACACCAGCGGGTACGCGGACAGCGTGACGGGGCCGGTGCCGGGACCGGGCAGCGGCGTCACGTCGGTGGACCCGGCGTCGCCGTGCATCGTGGACGTGCCCGCGGGTCCGAGGAACGGATTCGGCGACGCGGGCGGACCCCACTGCGGTGCGGCGCCCGCGGGCAGCGCGCCACCGCAGAGGACGGCGAGCAGGACGGCGAGGACGGTGCCCGCACGGCGGGCCGTGGGTCGACGGATCACGTGAATCGGAACGTCCTCGCCGCCAGGGCCCCCGCGGCCGCGCCCCACACGGCGAGGACCACGACGCTGAGCAGGTCCACCGATCCCGACAGTGCGGCGTCCAGGGCGTGCGCGAGCGCTCCGGACGGAATCAGCCGGGCCCCGGTGTGCAGAAGCCAGGGGAGGTCGCCGGTGGCGAATACCACACTTCCGACACCGACCATCACGAACCACAGGATGTTGGCGAGGGCGAGGACGATGTCGGCGCGGAGGGTGCCGCCGAGCAGCAGGCCCATCGCCGCGAACGTCACGGTGCCCAGGGCGATGATCACGGCGCCGAGGACGAGTCCCCACGCACTCGGACGCCAGCCGAGAGCCAGCCCGATCGCACCGAGCAGGACGGATTGCAGGGCGACGACGATGACCACCGCGGCGCTCTTCCCGGCGATGATTCCCCACGTCGGCAGGGGCGTCGCGCCGAGCCGTTTGAGGGCGCCGTAGCGGCGGTCGAAACCGACCGCGATCGCCTGCCCGGTGAACGCGGTGGACATCACGGCCACCATCATCACGGCGGGCACCACCTTGTCGACCCGCGACGTTCCGAGGTCGCCGATGGGCAGCAGGCACAGCCCGATCAGCAGCGTGATCGGGATGAACATCGTCAGCAGCAGTTGCTCGCCGTTGCGCAGGAGCAGTTTCAGCTCCAGCGCGGTCTGCGCCCGCAGCATGACCGCCGCGCCGCTCGGGCGGGGGTCGGGGGTAAACGTGCCCGGGGCGAAACGATTCTCCGTCAGACGGTCACTGGTGCTCATCGTCATCCCCTCAGTTCCCGGCCGGTGAGTTCGAGGAAGACGTCCTCGAGGCTGCGCTGGTCGACGCGGATGTCGCTGATCAGGGCGTCCAGATCGGCGCACCACGATGCGACGGAGGCCACCACCTTCGGGTCGATCGGCCCTTCGACGAGGTAGGTGCCCGGTCCGGACTCGGCGACCCGGAAGCCGTCGGGGAGGGTCCGGGCGAGCGGCCCGGTGTCCAGACCGGCGGGCGCGGTGAGCCGCAACTGACCTTCGGCGCCGCGGCTGGTGACCTCGGCGGGCGTTCCGGCGGCGACGATCGACCCGTGGTCGATGATGACGAGCCGGTCCGCGAGTTCCTCGGCCTCGTCCATCAGGTGCGTCGTCAGCAGCACGCTGACACCGTCGCGGCGCAGCGCGTCGATCAGTTCCCACACCAGCAGGCGGGCCTGGGCGTCGAGTCCGGCGGTGGGTTCGTCGAGGAAGACCAGTTCGGGGCGGCCGACCAGCGCACAGGCCAGGGACAGGCGTTGCTGCTGCCCGCCGGACAGCCGGCGGTACGGGGTGCGACGCGAATCCTCGAGGCCGAGGCTGCGCAGCAACCAGTCGGGGTCGAGGGGGTCGGCGGAGTAGGCGGCGACCAGGTCGAGCATCTCGCCTGCGCGGGAACCGGGGTACGCGCCGCCGCCCTGCAGCATCACACCGATCCGGGCCCGGACGGCGCCGGCATCGGCGACGGGATCGAGTCCGAGGACGCGGACGGTGCCGCTGTCCGGGCGGATGAAGCCCTCACACATTTCGACGGTGGTGGTCTTACCCGCGCCGTTGGGACCGAGCAACGCGACGACCTGTGCGCGTTCGACGGTGAGATCGAGCCCGTCGACGGCCCTCACACCGTCGAAGGTCTTCACCACGCCTTCCAGGCGTACAGCAGGTTGCGCCGATCCGGGCGTTCGCGAGGTCACGGGGAATCAGCGTAAGCCCCGGCCGGGTGTGACCCGGCCGGTGCCCCGGCTTTCCGCGCCGGCGTCGTCCCGGGGCGGATCCTGCGGTTCCGGCACGGCCGGCTGCTGCCCCGGACCGACCCGCCACGGCAGGCGGTTGCGGGTGATCACGATCAGCGTTCCGGCCGTGAAGATGGTGGCGATGGCGGCCTGGACGATGACGAAGGGCTGGTACTCGCCGCCGTTCGGCATGAGGATGACGCTGACGATGGACGAGAAGACGATCGCGGGGACGCGGAACGCGGGCGCGGTGGCCCAGGCGGCGAGCGGCAGGACCGCCCACAGCAGATACCACGGCTGCACCACGGGGAACAGCAGGACGACCGCGCCGAGGGACAGCCCGAGCGCGCCGACCGCGTGGATGCGGCCGACGAGGGTGGCGACGAGCATCCGGAGTGTGATGAACGCCGCAGCGACGGCGGCGATCGGCCGGGTCAGGCTCAGCACTGCCGTCGTGTGATCGCCGAGGCCCAACAGCACCCCGGCCAGGCCGGTGCCCAGGCCGAGCAGTGTGGGTATCGACATCCAGCTGCGCACCGCGTTCGCCGTGCCGAGGGTGTGCACCCAGCCGATGCCGAGTCCGCTGGACGTGCTGATGACGAGGGTGACCACCAGGGCCACGCCGCCGAGCAGGGCGGCCGCGTAGAGCACCGCTTTCGGGGTTCCGCCCCATCGCCTGGCCAGCGCCATCCCGACGAACCCCAGCGCGAGCAGGGACGGGATCTTGATCGTCGACGACAGGGCGATGAGCGCCGCCCCGGACAGCAGCAGGAGGAGAGACTGCCCTCGGATCGGTTCCGACCGCTCGACGGCCCGCAGCGCCAGTTCGATCCCGGCCAGCATGAGTCCGAGCATCAGCGCCTCGTTATGGATCCCGGCGACCAGGTGGAACAGCAAGAGAGGATTGGCGGCACCCAGCCAGAGGGCGCTGACCTCGGCGACGCCGCAGCGGCGCGCCAGGCGGGGGAGCGCCCACACGATCATGGCCACGCCGGCGAGGGCGAGCAACCGGTGCAGGAAGATCCCCGCGACGATGTTCTCGCCGGTCAGCCAGCTGATCCCGCGCCCCATCCAGAGGAACAGCGGACCGTACGGCGCCGGTGTGTCCCGCCAGATCGTCGGCACGGTGCGGGTCAGGACGTGATCGACGCCGAGAGCGCCCGCGGGACCGATGGCGTAGGGGTCGAGCCCGCGGGCCGCGATCTCGCTCTGCGCGAGATACGAGTACACGTCCTTGCTGAACATCGGCGGTGCGACGGACAGCGGGATGATCCACAGCAGGAGGGTGCGGTCGAGCTGGGACCGGTTGAGGCGGCGCACCGCCCCGGACTGCAGACTGCCGATCGCGAACCGTCCGAGCAGCAGCCACGCGAGCACGATCATCACGGTGCCGGTCATGGTGAGCGTCAGCGCGACGCTGGGGATCCGGGCGGGAAGTCCGATGATGCGCAGCCCCTGGACGGGGTTCTGCAGTACCGGCTGGGCGCCTGCGCCCAGTGCTCCCACCGCCATCAGGACGGCGCCGGTCGCGCCGAACCGGCGGATGCCGCGGAGCTGGGCGGTCTCCTGCCCGTTCAGGCCCGCGGTCTCCGGTTCGTCGCCGTGCAACGCGGCCGCCACCGACGAGCGCGGGGTGGGGCCGTCGATGCCCAGCGCCCGCCGGAAGAGCTCGGCCGGATGTCGGAGAGCGGCGCGAGCCGTCAAGGTCGGCTCCGCGCGGGTCGGCTCCGGGTTCTCGGGGGTCTGCGGCACACAAGGCAGCGTAGCGGTGCGCCGAACACGGCCGGTTCGGCCAGTATTCCCGCGCCCGGGCGGCACATAATCACAGGTGTAAGGCAGGGCACCCTTAGTAGACCTGCGATCGGAATTCCGTCACACTGGTGTTGTGAAAACGGATACGACACCACGTGCAACGAAGGAAAGCGCAGTTCACGCGCCTTCTTCGGCGGCGCCTGTCGCAACCGCGTCACCCGTCGCCGTGGGCCACGAAGGGCACACCCGCGCGGCCGTCGTGAAGCTCCTTCTCGAGGAAGGGCCGATCACCGCGTCGGAAATCGGAACCCGCCTGGGCCTGAGTGCCGCCGGCGTCCGCCGCCATCTCGACGCACTCCTCGACTCCGGCGAGGCGCGCGAGGCGTCCTCCGTCGCCGTGCGTCACCGCGGACGGGGACGGCCCGCCAAATACTTCCAGATCACCGCCAAGGGCCGCGGCAGGCTTGGTCACGCGTACGACGACCTCGCGGGCGCGGCCATGCGCCAGCTGCGGGAGGTCGGGGGAGACGCCGCGATCACCGAGTTCGCTCGTCGCCGAGTCCAGGCCATCGTCGGCGACGTCACCCCGGCCGCGGATCAGAGCGCCGAGGGCCTCGAAACCACTGCCGACGCCATCGCCGACGCGTTCACCACCGCCGGATTCGCGGCCTCGACCCGCCCGGTCGGCAACGGTGTGCAGATCTGCCAGCACCACTGCCCCGTCTCGCACGTCGCCGAGGAATTCCCGGAACTGTGCGAAGCCGAGCAGGCAGCGTTCGCCCAACTGCTCGGCACCCACGTCCAGCGGCTCGCGACCATCGCCAACGGCGACTGCGCCTGCACCACCCACGTTCCACTCGTCCCGCCGTCCGGTCCCAAATGAACGTTTCACCGATAGATCGCTTCACCGATAGATCCTCTAGTCAGCAATTCCACCGGCGACCAGCCCTCGCCGGTCTCGTAACAAGACTCCGGAAGGAGCTCGCATGACCGTCACATCAGACCAGGTGACATCCACTGCGTCGGCCAACGCCGAGCCGCTCACGCAGGAAGAGACCATCGCGTCACTCGGGCATTACGGGTACGGCTGGTCCGATTCCGACGAGGCCGGTGCCAGTGCGCAGCGCGGTCTGTCCGAAGACGTCGTGCGCGACATCTCGGCGAAGAAGAGCGAACCGGACTGGATGCTCGACATCCGCCTGCGTGCGCTGAAGACCTTCGACAAGAAGCCGATGCCGAACTGGGGATCGGACCTCGAAGGCATTCACTTCGACAACATCAAGTACTTCGTGCGCTCGAGCGAGAAGCAGGCCGAGAGCTGGGAAGACCTGCCCGAGGACATCAAGAACACGTACGACAAGCTGGGCATCCCCGAGGCCGAGAAGCAGCGCCTCGTCGCCGGTGTCGCGGCTCAGTACGAGTCGGAGGTCGTCTACCACTCGATCCGTGAGGACCTCGAGTCGCAGGGCGTCATCTTCCTCGACACCGACACGGGCCTGAAGCAGCATCCCGAACTGTTCCGGGAGTACTTCGGCACGGTCATCCCGGCAGGCGACAACAAGTTCTCCGCGCTGAACACGGCCGTGTGGTCGGGTGGCTCGTTCATCTATGTCCCGCCGGGCGTGCACGTCGACATCCCGCTGCAGGCCTACTTCCGCATCAACACGGAGAACATGGGCCAGTTCGAGCGGACCCTGATCATCGTCGACGAGGGCGCCTCCGTGCACTACGTCGAGGGCTGCACCGCGCCGATCTACAAGTCCGACTCGCTGCACTCCGCGGTGGTCGAGATCATCGTGAAGAAGGGCGGCCACTGCCGCTACACGACCATCCAGAACTGGTCGAACAACGTCTACAACCTGGTCACCAAGCGCACCAAGGTCGAGGCCGGCGGATCCATGGAGTGGATCGACGGCAACATCGGGTCCAAGGTCACCATGAAGTACCCGGCCGTCTGGATGATGGGCGAGCACGCCCGCGGCGAGGTTCTCTCCGTGGCATTCGCCGGTGAGGGCCAGCACCAGGACACCGGTGCCAAGATGCTGCACCTCGCGCCGCACACGTCGTCGACCATCATCAGCAAGTCGGTGGCCCGCGGCGGCGGACGCGCGTCCTACCGCGGACTCGTCCAGGTCAACAAGGGCGCCCACGGCTCCAAGTCGACGGTCAAGTGTGACGCCCTGTTGGTCGATCAGATCAGCCGCTCGGACACCTACCCCTACGTCGACATCCGGGAGGACGACGTGACCATGGGTCACGAGGCCACCGTGTCGAAGGTGAGCGACGACCAGTTGTTCTACCTGATGAGCCGCGGGCTCACCGAGGACGAGGCCATGGCCACGGTCGTGCGCGGCTTCGTCGAGCCGATCGCCAAGGAACTCCCGATGGAGTACGCCCTGGAACTGAACCGCCTGATCGAACTGCAGATGGAAGGGGCGGTGGGTTAGTGACCACGCCAGAAACTGGTGTCCAGAATCTCGGAGTCACGGGAGCCGTCGCGGGCGAGAATCCGCGGATAGCGCGGACGTCGACCGGCTCGCCGATCGCCAACAAGGGCGAGGTCTTCACGTCGTTCGACGTCAAGGCGTTCGAGATCCCGGGTGGTCGTGACGAGGTCTGGCGGTTCACCCCGCTGCGCCGTCTCCGCGGACTGCACGACGGAACGGCCGTGGCGAACGGCGCGGCCGGCGTCGACGTCGCAGGCCCGGACTCCGTGAAGGTCGAGACCGTCGGCCGCGACGACGACCGGCTGGGCAAGGCCGGGGTTCCCGCCGACCGGGTGGCCGCACAGGCGTACTCGGGTTTCGAGACGGCGACCGTCGTGACCGTCGGCCGTGAGATCGAGGTCGCCGAGACGATCAACATCACGATCACGGGCCCGGGCGAGGGCAAGGTCGCCTTCGGGCACCTGCAGATCCGGCTCGACGCGTTCGCGAAGGCGACCGTCGTCATCGACCAGCGCGGCAGCGGCACGTTCGCCGAGAACGTCGAATTCGTGCTCGGCGACAGTGCCCACCTCACCGTCGTCGCCGTCCAGGACTGGGCGGACGACACCGTGCACGTCGCGTCGCATCACGCGCGGCTCGGCCGGGACGCGGTCCTGCGGCACAACGCCGTCAGCCTCGGCGGCGACCTCGTCCGCCTCTCCGCGACCGTCAAGTACGACGGCCCCGGCGGCGACGCCGAACTGCTGGGTCTGTACTTCGCCGACGCGGGACAGCACTTCGAGCAGCGACTGCTGGTGGATCACTCGCAGCCGCACTGCAAGTCCAACGTGGTCTACAAGGGTGCCCTGCAGGGTGATCCGGAGTCGGGCAAGCCCGACGCCCACACCGTGTGGGTCGGCGACGTGCTGATCCGTGCGGCGGCCGAGGGCACCGACACGTTCGAGCTGAACCGCAACCTCGTCCTCACGGACGGTGCCCGCGCGGACTCGGTTCCGAACCTGGAGATCGAGACCGGCGAGATCGTCGGTGCCGGCCACGCCAGCGCCACGGGTCGATTCGACGACGAGCAGTTGTTCTACCTGCGCGCCCGCGGAATCCCCGAGGACGCGGCACGGCGACTCGTCGTGCGCGGCTTCTTCCACGAGATCATCAACAAGATCGCCGTCGCCGAGATCCGCGAGCGTCTCGAGGCTGCCGTCGAGGCCGAACTCGCCGCAGTCGGCGTCTGAGCCGCGCCGCCGGACCATTACTTCCCATTTCTTCGAAGGATCACAATGTCTACCCCTGACGCTTCCACCCCCGAAACCTCGGTCCTGGAAATCAAGGACCTGCACGTCGACGTCGCGAACACCGACGAGAACGCCGAACCGATCAACATCCTCAAGGGTGTGAACCTGACGGTTCGGTCCGGCGAGACGCACGCGATCATGGGACCCAACGGGTCCGGCAAGTCGACGCTGTCGTACGCCATCGCGGGTCACCCCAAGTACCAGATCACGTCGGGCTCCATCACCCTCAACGGTGAGGACGTCCTCGAGATGAGCGTCGACGAGCGCGCCCGCGCGGGACTGTTCCTCGCGATGCAGTACCCCGTCGAGGTTCCCGGCGTCTCGATGTCGAACTTCCTGCGCACCGCGGCCACCGCCGTCCGTGGCGAGGCCCCGAAGCTCCGCCACTGGGTGAAGGAAGTCAAGGAGGCGCTGACCGAACTCGACATCGACCCCTCGTTCGGTGAGCGCAGCGTCAACGAAGGTTTCTCCGGCGGCGAGAAGAAGCGCCACGAGATCCTGCAGCTCGGCCTCCTGAAGCCCAAGATCGCGATCCTCGACGAGACCGACTCCGGACTCGACGTCGACGCCCTGCGCGTCGTCTCCGAGGGCGTGAACCGCTACAAGGAGCGCGAGCACGGCGGAATCCTGCTGATCACGCACTACACGCGCATCCTCCGGTACATCAAGCCGGAGTACGTCCACGTGTTCGTCGGCGGTCGCGTCGTCGAGTCGGGCGGGCCGGAACTGGCCGACGAGCTCGAGGCGAACGGCTACGAGCGCTTCACCCAGGCTGCAGCAACGCAAGGAGCATAAACGCAGATGACCACCTCGGTGCGCGTATTCGACGTCACCCGGATCCGGGAGGACTTTCCGATCCTGGCGCGTACGGTCCGCGACGGAAAACCGCTGGTGTACCTCGATTCGGGTGCGACCTCGCAGCGCCCGAACCAGGTGCTCGACGCCGAGAGGGAGTTTCTCACCACCTGTAACGCCGCCGTGCACCGAGGCGCTCACCAGCTCGCCGAAGAGGCCACGGACGCGTACGAGAACGCGCGTGCGGCGATCGCCGAGTTCGTCGGCGCCGACAGCGACGAGCTCGTGTTCACCAAGAACGCGACGGAGTCCCTCAACCTCGTCACCCACGTCCTCGGCGACGACCGCTTCGAACGGCACCTCGGTCCCGGCGACGAGATCGTCATCACCGAGCTCGAGCATCACGCCAATCTGGTGCCGTGGCAGGAGCTTGCGCGCAGCACCGGTGCCACGTTGCGCTGGTACGGCGTCAGCGACGACGGCCGCATCGATCTCGACTCGCTCGAGCTGACCGATGCCGTCAAGGTCGTGTCGTTCACCCACCAGTCCAACGTGACCGGGGCGGTGGCACCCGTCGAGGAACTGGTCCGCCGCGCCCGCGCGGTCGGCGCGCTGGTGGTGCTCGACGCCTGCCAGTCCGTCCCGCACATGGCGGTGGACTTCCACGCGCTCGGAGTCGACTACGCGGCGTTCTCCGGGCACAAGATGCTCGGCCCGTCCGGCGTCGGTGTCCTGTACGGGCGCCGCGAACTGCTGAACGCGATGCCGCCGTTCATCACCGGTGGCTCGATGATCGAGACCGTCACGATGGAACGCACCACCTACGCGCCGCCGCCGCAGCGGTTCGAGGCCGGCGTTCCGATGACGTCGCAGGTGGTCGGTCTCGGCGCAGCGGTCCGGTATCTCGACGAAATCGGGATGGACGCGGTCGCCGCGCACGAGCACACCCTGGTCGAGGCGGCGCTGGCAGCGCTCGGCGCCATCGACGGCGTGCGCATCATCGGACCCACGACCGCGGAGGATCGCGGCGGGGCCGTGTCGTTCGTGGTCGACGGAATCCACGCCCACGATCTCGGCCAGATCCTCGACGACGAGGGCGTCGCCATCCGTGTCGGCCACCACTGCGCCTGGCCCCTGCACCGGCGTTTCGGTGTCGCGGCCACGGCGAGGGCGTCGTTCGCGCTGTACAACACGGTCGACGAGGTCGCCGCTCTCGCGGCGGCGGTGCGGCGTGCCCAGGAGTTCTTCGGGGAGGTTCCTGCATGAGAATGGAACAGATGTACCAGGAAGTGATCCTGGACCACTACAAGCATCCCCACGGCCGCGGTCTTCGTGAGCCGTTCGGCGCTGAAGTCCACCACGTCAACCCCACATGCGGCGACGAAGTGACGCTGCGCGTGGAACTCGCCGACGACGGCACGGTGGTGGATGTGTCGTACGACGGCCAGGGCTGCTCCATCAGCCAGGCGTCGACGTCGGTGCTCACCGATCAGGTGGTGGGAATGCCCGTCGAGCAGGCGCTGCAGACCGTTGCCGCGTTCAACGAAATGGTGAGTAGCCGCGGTACCGTCGAGGGGGACGAGGACGTCCTCGGGGACGGCATCGCCTTCGTCGGCGTCTCGAAGTACCCGGCCCGCGTGAAATGCGCGTTGCTGGGATGGATGGCATTCAAGGACGCGGTTGTTCAGATAGTGGACGACCGGGTCGTGGACGAACAGGATTCGGCCGTTCCGACAGCAGACGGCGAACCCGCTCGAATCGGAGGACAGGCATCATGAGCGAGACGCAGACGCCGCAGGCGGACGCCACAGCCGCACCGGAGCAGGCAGCGGCGGACCAGGGCAGCGAATCCGCGCCCGCCGCATCGGGTGTGATCACCGACCCGAAACGCCTGGAGGAGCTCGAGGAGGCGATGCGTGACGTCGTCGACCCCGAACTCGGCATCAACGTCGTCGATCTCGGCCTGGTGTACGGCATCACCGAGGCCGAGGACGTCGTGACCCTCGACATGACCCTCACGTCGGCGGCCTGCCCGCTGACCGACGTCATCGAGGACCAGTCGCGCGGTGCGCTCGTCCGCAGCGGTCTGTGCAACGAACTGAAGATCAACTGGGTGTGGCTCCCGCCGTGGGGCCCCGACAAGATCACCGAGGACGGCCGCGAGCAGTTGCGCGCCCTCGGATTCACGGTCTGACCACCCACCACCGTTGGCACGGAGGGGCTCGGCGAGAACCATCTCGCCGAGCCCCTCCGTGTCGGTTCAGGCGCGTTTGCGCCGCGTCGGTTCAGGCGCGTTTGCGTTCCGAGGTGGATGACTTCGCGGTGGCCTTCTTCGCCGCGGTCTTGGCCGGGGCCTTCTTCGCCGGCTTCTTCTTGGCGGGGG
>NZ_WXYH01000186.1:0-2207 GCF_009872365.1 Rhodococcus sp. T7 | reverse complement strand
AGGTACATGCCCTTGAGGAGGCCCTCGACGTTCAGGTTCTCCGGTTCGGCGGGCTGGGAGTAGGGCTCGTTGTAGAGGGTGATGTAGTAGAAGATGTCCTCACCACCGAACCCGTCCACGCCCTCGGTGCCGCCGTACATCCGGCGCAGCCCGTCCTTGACGATGTGCGCGATCTCGTAGGAGAACGCCGGATCGTAGGCGACGGCGGCGGGGTTGGTCGAGGCCAGCAGCAGGGAGTGCCCGTCGGCGTGCTGCAACCCTTCGCCGGTGAGGGTGGTGCGGCCGGCGGTGGCACCGAGGACGAAGCCGCGGGCCATCTGATCCGCGGCCGCCCACAGGCCGTCGCCGGTGCGCTGGAACCCGAACATCGAGTAGAAGATGTACAGCGGGATCATCGGCTCACCGTGCGTGGCGTAGGAGGTGCCGACCGCGGTGAACGAGGCCGTCGAGCCGGCCTCGTTGATGCCCTCGTGCAGGATCTGCCCGATCTCGGACTCCTTGTACGCCAGCATCAGCTCCGCATCCACCGCCGTGTACAGCTGCCCGTTGCGGTTGTAGATCTTCAGCGACGGGAACCAGGAGTCCATCCCGAAGGTGCGGGCCTCGTCCGGGATGATCGGCACGATCCGCTTCCCGATCTCCTTGTCCCGCAACAGCTCCTTCATGATCCGCACCAACGCCATGGTGGTCGCGACCTGCTGCTTGCCGGAGCCCTTGCGGACCACGTCATAGGTGGAGTCCGCCGGCTGCGGCAACGGCGCCGGCGAGGTCCGGCGCTGCGGCAGGAACCCACCCAAGGCTTTGCGGCGGTCCAGCATGTACTGGATCTCCGGGGCATCGGGGCCGGGGTGGTAGTACGGCGGCATCTTCGGGTCCTTCTCCAACTCGGCGTCGGAGATCGGGATCCGCTGCAGGTCCCGGAAATTCTTCAGATCGTCGAGGGTCAGCTTCTTCATCTGGTGGGTGGCGTTGCGGCCCTCGAAGTGCTTGCCCAGGGTGTACCCCTTGATGGTGTGCGCCAGGATCACCGTCGGCTGACCCTTGTGCGCCATCGCCGCCGCATAGGCGGCGTAGATCTTGCGGTAGTCGTGGCCGCCGCGTTTGAGGTTCCAGATGTCCTGATCGGACAGGTTCGCCACCAGCTCCTTGGTCCGCGGGTCCCGGCCGAAGAAGTGCTCCCGCACGTACCCGCCGTCGTTGGCCTTGTACGTTTGGTAGTCGCCGTCCGGGGTGACGTTCATCAGGTTCACCAGGGCCCCGTCCCGGTCGGCGTGCAGCAGGGCGTCCCACTCGCGGCCCCAGACCACCTTGATCACGTTCCAGCCGGCGCCGCGGAAGAACGACTCCAACTCCTGGATGATCTTGCCGTTGCCGCGGACCGGGCCGTCGAGGCGCTGCAGGTTGCAGTTCACCACGAACGTCAAATTGTCCAAACCTTCGGTGGCCGCGACGTGCGCGAGACCCCGCGATTCGGGTTCGTCCATCTCGCCGTCACCCAAAAACGCCCACACGTGCTGGTCGGCGGTGTCCTTGAGGCCGCGGTCGTGCAGGTAATGGTTGAACCGGGCCTGGTAGATCGCGTTCATCGGGCCCAGACCCATCGACACGGTCGGGAACTCCCAGAAATCCGGCAGCAGCCGCGGGTGCGGGTACGACGGCAGCCCGCCGCCCTGGTCGGCGTGCGAGTGTTCCTGCCGGAACCCGTCCATCCGCTCCGCCGGGATCCGGCCCTCCAAAAAGGCGCGGGCGTAGATGCCGGGGGAGGCGTGGCCCTGGATGAAGATCTGATCGCCACCACCGGGGTGGTCCTTGCCGCGGAAGAAGTGGTTGAACCCCACCTCGTACAGGGCCGCCGACGACGCATACGTCGAGATGTGGCCACCGACACCCACCCCGGGGCGCTGCGCGCGGGTCACCATCACCGCCGCGTTCCACCGGATGAACGCCCGGTACCGGCGCTCGACCTCCTCATCACCGGGGAACCACGGCTCGTTCTCCGTCGGGATGGTGTTCACATAATCGGTCGACGTCAACGCCGGCAGAGCGACGTGCTTCTCCCCGGCCCGCTCGAGCATCCGCAACATCAGATACCGGGCACGAGTCGGACCGGACCGGTCCAACAAACCATCGAACGATTCCAACCACTCCGTGGTCTCATCCGGATCGATATCCGGCAGATACGACGCAACACCCTCACGGATGACGCG
>NZ_WXYH01000185.1:0-2280 GCF_009872365.1 Rhodococcus sp. T7 | reverse complement strand
GGTGTGGTGGCGACCACCGATTGGGCGGCCGCGATCGACGGCGATCCGAACCTGTTGGACGTCGACCTGAGCCCGAGGCAGCGAGAGGTTTTGGCCCTCTATGCATCCGGGGAGAAGGCCGCGCGGGTGGCGTCCCTGACGGGCCTCGCGCAGGAGACGGTGAACGACTACCTCGGCCGGATCCGTCAGAAGTACGCTGAGGCGGGCCGACCTGCACCAACGAAGACCGATTTGTACAAACGCGCGCTGGAGGACGGATGGCTACCGATACCTCAACGACGCCGACGCAAACACTAGCGCCCGCTCCGCATGCCGCAGTCCATGCGTCTGTCAGCACAGCCGACCAGATCTTGCGCATGTTCGCACGCTTCATCGGCGCCGGGTACCTGTTCTACTTCCTTCTGCTTGTTGCCGACGTGCGGAGCTTGACCGCCGTGATGGCGGGATGGTGGACTCCGCTCGCGTTGGTGCTGTTCTTCGGGCCGGGATTGGCCCTGGGCGTGGCATCGTTCGCGTTCAGCGGGCCGCGGCTGAGACTGTTGGCGAACCTGACGGCGGTCACCTACCCCCTTGGGCTGATGACCTGGCCGCTCGCATGGTCCGGCACTCTATTGCCCAACGGTAAAGGCGTGTGGTTCTCGACCTTTCCCGCGCTGTCGAGTCTGGCGGCGGGCGCCGTGTGGCGGGCGCGGTGGGCATTCGTGCAACTGGCCGTGGTCATGCTCGGGGCGCAGCTCATCAACTACACCGTTCGAACACCGGACGTGAGAAGCCCCTTCGTTCCGGACATTGCGTTCGGGATCGGGGTCAGCCTGTTGTTCGTCGGTGCAGCGGTGGTGGCCGCGAGAACAGGTCAGGTTCATGACGCCACGAGAGCGGACACGTTTGCCGCCGCGGCCAGCGCAGCGTCCCTGCAAGCCCGGACCGTCGAGCGGCAACGCTTCGATGCGTTGACCCATGACAGCGTGATGTCGACGCTGCTGGCGGCGTCGCGGATACCACTCAACGAGGGGTTGATCCGTCAGGCCGACATCGCCCTGACCCAGCTGGACGGGCTCCGGGTCGGTGTGCTCCCGACACAGGATTTCGACCCTCCCGCAGTGCTCTCCCACCTGCGTGCCGCAGCGTCGGAGGTCGACGAATCGATCTCCCTTGCCGTACACCGAAGCCCGGGATCCGAACACACACTCATTCCCGCAGAAACGGTCCGCACCATCGGCGCCGCCCTCGCCGAAGCGCTGCGTAACAGCCTGCGTCACGCCGGCGCCGGCGCACATCGCAATGTCATCGTCGCCCTCGGCCCGGGACGACTCAGCGTCATCGTCTCCGACACCGGAAAGGGCTTCGACATCTCCTCCGTACCGGCCCACCGACTGGGCCTCGCGGTCAGCATCCTGGATCGGATGAACCACCTCCCTGGTGGATCGGCCACCGTCGAGTCCCGCCCCAAAATCGGCACCAGGATCGAACTCACCTGGGCAGGGAGCGAGCAATGACCACTCCAGGCCCCGTACATTCCGAAGCCCGCGCAGACCACCGTCGCGACGACGACGTCACCACTCTGCTCGGAATGCACACGCGGGCGGCATGGGTGATCGTGAGCATCTACATCGGAGGAACTGCACTCGCGGCAGCAGGCACCCTCGACGGTGTGTCGTCCGTCTTCCCCATCGCGCTGGCGGTGATCGTCAATGCCGCATCGGCCATCGCGCTTATCGCGGTGTCCGGTGACCCGCTTCCCTGGCGAGCGACGACCGCCATCACTCTTGCCGGGCCGGCATCCTGTGCGCTGGTCCTTGCCGCGCTCCCGGTACCGATCACGAGCCCACTGCAAACATGGCCGATCGGTGCCGCCACAGCCGTGTACACGTTCATGTGCGTCCGGGGGCGAACCTGGCCGGCGTGGGCCGGGTTACTCGGCATAGTCACGGTATGCGTCGTGTGGTCACAGGTGACCGGGCAGGGCGCGATCCACGGAATCACCATGTCGGCGATCAGCGCGGGCCCACTGCTGATGGGCACCTTCTTCGCCTACACGATCCGCCCCTCAGCGAAGGCGATCTTCCAGCTGAGGGAAGAATCCACCCGACAGATCGCTGACGAGGCCGCCGCCGCAGCCAGACTGTCCGAACGCGACGCACAGCTCAACCGGCTCGACACGCTGGCACGACCGATGCTCGAACGCATCTCCACCGGGACGCCGCTCAGCACCGAGGAGATGCTGCAATGCCGGCTCCTCGAAGCACATCTACGTGACACCCTCCGGGCACCTGCACTGGC
>NZ_WXYH01000184.1:0-2330 GCF_009872365.1 Rhodococcus sp. T7 | reverse complement strand
ACATATAAGCGCCGATTCCAATCAGCGCGACTACGCACTCGCTGCCTAAGTAGCGACTGCGTGTCTGTCAGTCCGGGTTCGCCCTCGGTCCGGGTACTGGCATCAGCTAGAGGGCTTTACCGTTCGACTCGGTCGCGGAGTCGAACGGGACAACCAACAGCGACTGGGATCGTCATCCTGGCTTGTTTGCGAGACCGGGAGATCCAAGTAGAGACATAGCAAACTGCACACGGAGAAGCCCTAGCTTTGCTGCGGAGGACCCGGGTTCAATTCCCGGCAGCTCCACTAAGTCCGGGCCGGACACCACCAGGTGTTCCGGCCCGGATTTTTTGTGTGCATCGGAGTTCGACCATCCCGGCAGGCCGCCGTGACACGATGTGTGCCGTGTCCCTGACGAAACCGGTGGCCGTGGTCGCGTTGGGCGGTGCGCTCGGCGCGAGTACGAGATTCCTCCTGTCCGAGCTGTGGCCGGGAATCTGGACCATCCTCGTGATCAACGTGATCGGGACGCTGCTGCTCGGCTACCTCGCCGAGACGGTGGGACCGGACCGGTTGTCGCGGCTGTTCCTGGGAGTCGGCGTCCTCGGCGGTTTCACCACGTTCTCGACCTTCGCCGTCGACGCGGTGCGGGAGGACGCGCTGACCGCGACCCTCTACGTGGTGGCCACCCTGGTTCCCGCCATGCTCGCGGCGCGGCTGGGGATGCTCGTCGGTCACCGCCACCGGCTGGCGCGGAAGGCGGCCGCATGACCGTCCTCCTCGTGGCGCTCGGCGGCGCGCTCGGTGCAACGACGCGGTACCTCGCCGGCCGGTACGTCGACTCATACCGCAGTTTCCCGGTGGCCACCTTCCTCGTGAACGTCGCCGGGTGCCTGATCCTCGGACTGCTGTCGGGGGCGTCGATGTCCGCGCAGACGTTCGCGTTGCTGGGCACCGGCTTCTGCGGCGGACTGACCACGTACTCGACGTTCGCGGTGGAATCGGTGGGACTGCTGCGGATTAGGCTGGCGCTCACGTCCATCGTGTACACGGTCGCGAGTGTGGCGGCCGGTCTGGCCGTCGCCTGGCTGGGGTTCCGATTGACGTCTTGACGGCAGACTCCGGCGCGAGGGTGCAGGATGGGTTGGAGCCGAGTTCGATCCCGAAACGTTTCCAGGAGGTCTCGTGGCGCACGACAGGGCGGGTCAGGTGGCACTGCCGGAGGATCTCGTAGACATCGCGCACCTGGTGACCGCGTACTACAGCGGCGTGCCCGACCCCGAGAACCCATTGCAGCAGGTGCTGTTCGGGACGTCCGGCCACCGCGGGTCGAGCCTGGACACCGCGTTCAACGAGGCGCACATCCTCGCCACCACCCAGGCCATCGTCGAGTACCGGGCGTCCCAGGGCGTCGACGGACCCCTGTTTCTCGGGCGCGACACCCACGCCCTGTCCGAGCCGGCGTGGACGTCCGCGCTCGAGGTGCTGGCCGCGAACGACGTGACGGTGCTGATCGATTCGCGGGACCGGTACACGCCGACCCCCGCGGTCAGTCACGCGATCCTCCGCTACAACCGCAGCGGTCCGGAGTCGCGGGCCGATGGCATCGTCGTGACGCCCTCGCACAACCCGCCCCGCGACGGCGGCTTCAAATACAACCCGCCGCACGGCGGCCCCGCCGGCTCCGAGGCGACGACGATCATCGCCGACCGGGCGAACGAGCTACTCCGGCGGGACCTCTCGGGGGTGCGGCGAGTCCCGGCGGCCCGGGCGATCGCGCGGGCCGAGCGGTACGACTTCCTCCGCTTCTACATCGACGACCTGCCGAGCGTTCTCGATTTCGACGCCATCCGGAGTGCCGGCGTGCGGATCGGCGCCGACCCGCTGGGCGGAGCGAGCGTCGACTACTGGGGTGCGATCGCCGACATCCACCGGCTCGACCTCGAGGTCGTCAACCCACTCGTCGACGCCACGTGGCGGTTCATGACCCTCGACACCGACGGCAAGATCCGCATGGACTGCTCGTCGCCGAATGCCATGGCCTCGCTGATCGGAGCCCGGGACCGGTTCGACATCTCCACCGGCAACGACGCCGACGCGGACCGGCACGGAATCGTCACTCCCGATGGGGGACTGATGAATCCCAACCACTACCTCGCGGTCGCCATCGACTACCTGTTCTCGCACCGAAAAGGGTGGGGCTCGAGTGTGAAGGTGGGCAAGACGCTGGTCAGTTCGTCGATGATCGACCGGGTCGTCGGAAGCCTCGGCCGTGAACTGCTGGAGGTCCCGGTGGGTTTCAAGTGGTTCGTCCCCGGCCTGCTCGAGGGTTCGCTCGGTTTTGGCGGAGA
>NZ_WXYH01000183.1:0-2361 GCF_009872365.1 Rhodococcus sp. T7 | reverse complement strand
GCACAACGCTCGATCGCCCGGATCGACGAGGTCACCGGCCGCCGGGTCGATTACGTGTTCGTTCGGCGCGGCAAGCTGCTCTCGGGCAAAACCCTCTTCGACGAGGAATTCCGCACTGTCTGCGCGGCAACGGGTCTGGTCGACGACCGAGGATCCCCGACCGTCAGCGCGCACCGGTTTCGGCACACCCTCGGCACCCAGCTCGCCGAGGGCGGTGCCCGGATTCAGACGATCATGGCGATACTCGGACATCGCAGTGCGACGATGTCCATGATTTACAGCCGCATCTCCGATCCCGAGATCCGGCGCCAGTACGAGACGGCCCTCGCCGACGGGCACCGGATCGCCGGCCCGGCCGCCGACGCCCTCCTGCACGACGCTCTCGACGACAAGACCGTGGACTGGTTGAAGAGGAACTTCCTCAAGACCGAACTCGAACTGGGGCACTGCCTGCGGCTGCCCGCCGAGGGTCCGTGCGAGTGCGACCTGATCCTGACCTGCCCGAAGTTTCTCACCACCAGTGAGTACGCGCCGCGGATCCGGGCGCGCCTGGCGACCGAGCAGGTCCTGATCGATGACGCCCGCGCCCGCGGCTGGGACCGGGAAGTCGAACGGCACGAAGCGACGTGCCGGCGGCTGCAGCACCTCCTCGACGACCTCGACGACGGCGAAACCTGCTGAGGTTCAGGAATGGTTGGGGCACAAAAGGTCCGACTCCACTACCCAGTCCTGTTGCGCGAGCCAGTCCCGCACCGCCGCCGGGATTTCGTCGGTGCCGGAATCGGTGCCGGTGACCAGCGGACCGTCCCCGCACCGGGAGCAGCTGACCACCAGGACGTGGTCGTGGGGCTGACAGTGGGCGCAGTGCCGGGCCTCGCGAAGCTCGCCGCGATCGCCGAGGTGCAACCAGATGGTCGCGAGATCGGCGCGGTGCGGAATAAGGTCCCGGCGGGTGGCGGGCTCGTATCCGCAGTTCGGACAGGACGACGGTCCGGCCGCCGGGGACGAAGGCGCCGTGAAGGGGGTCGGGGTGAGAACCGATTTTCGAGCTGCTACCTGGGACTGTTGTATCCGGGGCCCCGATGGACCGTGGCCTTCCGGTCCAGGATCGAACGTGCGGAGACTTCCACAATGCCCATCTCGGCGCGCCCGGGTCCGTTGGCGGCTGGAGATCGACCCTCTACGGCATGCGGGTTAAGGGTGGCTTGCTCGCTCGTCCTCCGGCATGTCACGGCGCATTCGCAGCGGTGGCAACCACTAGCACCACCACGGCTACGATGGCGGCCAGCGACAAGTACCCGAAGATGAGACCGGCAAGTGCCATTCCAGCACCGCGCTCGCCGGTCCTCCTTATTTGTCGACGAGCGACGTGCCCGAACGGGATTGCGATGAATCCACTGACTATCCCAAGGATGAGCGCAACAATCGCCAGGGTGTTAGTTTGTCCCGCGCGTGAGGTGATGACCTGGCCTTGTATCTGGTTGCTGAAGACCGGTTGCCCGTCTGGCGTAAAACCAACCTGGGAGTAGATCGGCTGTCCATCTGCCGTGTACCCGATTGGGTCAGCGGACCGTGTGCTACCGATTTTCCTGATGTTGGGGCCGAGGACTGTTCGAATAGTGCGCCCCATCACAAGCGTCAGGACTAGATAGAAGCCCGCCCCTACGATCGCGGCACCTTTCCAGGCTGCGAGGAATCCCGGTGCATCCATATCGAGGATCCGCACGCCGGCGCGCGATGCGTTGCCTGTCCCCAGAACGATCGTGAGGGTCATTATGTTAGGGAGCGAGATCGTAAAGGCCAACAGGAGGGCGAGGACGGCCACGGCTGGTCCGCCGCGCCGTTGCCATGACAGCGAGCCAATGAGCGCGCTGAACAGGGCTACCAGGGTGCAGACCGCCCCGATACAAACTCCGCACATAACAGCGGTCGCCGATTCGCCGTTTGTGAATCCGGCCACATTCTGAGCCCAGAGGCGGGCCGTGAACTGAAATACCAACGCCAAGAACACCATGACGGCTACCACCGTCGCTCCAACGCCGATCACGCGCGTCAGCCATTCAACCATTCGTGGCTCTGCGTGCCATTCACCTTCGTGGCTGCGCGCTTCGACAGGACTCTGCACCTCCGCGCCCGGCCTGTCGGAATCCGAATACGACATGGCACTCCTTATGTTTACGGCCCGACTGCGGGCTGATCATAAGACACTCGGCGGCGTTCAGCGCCGTGAATACCTGCGAGTTCCGCGCGCGACCGCGAGAAAACGCATGTCGACGAGTATCTGTCGGGGGTCGGGGAGCAGATTCTCGAAATCCGGCGCTAAGGATTTACGGCAGATAGTAGCGTACTATCTGCCGTAAC
>NZ_WXYH01000182.1:0-2388 GCF_009872365.1 Rhodococcus sp. T7 | reverse complement strand
CAGTTCATCGACTGCTTCTACGACTACCACAAGAACCTCAGCCCCGAAGAGGTCGTGTGGGACTACGACACCTACACATATTACGGTGCCGGTCGCCTGTTCCAGGACCTCTTCGTGGACGGATACGTCGACCACGCAATCTTCCAGCCTGCGTTCCTGAGCGAGTTCTACCACACCGGGTTCGGGCAGACCGAGGAAGCGTTCGGCCTCACCCAGAAGCACCCCGACAAGCTCACCTACAACCACGCCTACGACCCCCGCCACGAGGAGGCCGGGCTCGAGCAACTCCGCAAGGACGCAGCCCGGATGAACCTGCAGGGTGTCAAGCTCTACACCGCCGAATGGCACGGCGACTCCCGCGGCTACAAACTCGACGACCCGTGGTCGCGGCGCTACCTCGAAGAATGCATCAAGCTGGGCATCAAGAACATTCACGTCCACAAGGGCCCGACGATCCGCCCTCTCGACCGCGACGCCTTCGACGTGGCGGACATCGACAAGGTCGCCACCGACTACCTGGACCTGCGATTCGTCGTCGAACACGTGGGCCTGCCGCGGCTCGAGGACTTCTGCTGGATCGCCACCCAGGAGTCGAACGTGTACGGCGGCCTGGCGGTGGCCCTGCCGTTCATCCACACCCGGCCCCGCTACTTCGCCCAGATCATCGGCGAGCTGCTCTACTGGATCGGCGAGGACAAGATCCTGTTCGGCAGCGACTACGCACTGTGGACCCCGAAGTGGCTGATCGAGAAGTTCGTCGACTTCCAGATCCCCGAGGACATGCAGGGCGAGTACGCCCCGATCACCGCCCTGCAGAAGAAGAAGATCCTCGGCCTCAACGCGGCAGCGCTGTACGACATCGACGTTCCCGCGGACCTGCAACTGGCCGAGCCGGCCGGGCAGGACGGTGTGGAGGTCGCTGCCGGGGCGCGGGAAACCGTGGCGTCATGACCGCCGCCGTCGTCTGCACCGAACAGGACGTCCTGATGGCCCTGTCGACGGTCACCGACCCGGAACTGGACGAGCCGATCACCGATCTCGGGTTCGTCCGGTCGGTCACCCTCGATGACGACGGCGTCACCGTGCACCTGCGGCTGCCCACCGCGTTCTGCTCGCCGAACTTCGCCTACCTCATGGCCTCCGACGCCCTCGACGCCCTGCGCCTGATCGAGGACATCGGCGAGGCACGGGTGCTGCTCGACGACCACCATGACAGCGACAAGATCAACGCCGGCCTCGCGGCCGACGCCGGATACGTCGGGACGTTCGGCTCCGAGGCGCAGGAAAGTTTGCACGAGCTGCGCCGGACATTCCGGTCCAAGGCGCACTCCGCGGCGATGGAGCGGTGCGTCGAGGCGCACCTGAAGACCACCGATCTGGGGGTCAACGAGATCTACCGGCTCACCCTCGGCGACCTCGCTCCCGGAAAGTTCAAGGCCGCACTGCTGCGTCGCCGGATCGGCATCGGGTTGAGCCTCTGCCCGGCCAGCCGGGTGTTCGTCGACGACGACGGCAAGCGCATCCCCCCGGAATCGGTGCCGATGCGGCTGCGTTTCGCCAAGTCGGTGCGCATCTCGATGGAAGGCAACGCCCACTTCTGCCGAGGCCTGCTCGCCACCCGCTACGCCGACAGCGAATCCGTCGGCGCCACACCCCGAATCACCAACCTCAGAACACCCAGGAGCCCACGATGAAGGCCGTGCAAGTGGTGGGATACCACACCAAACTGCAGCTCACCGACGTTCCCGAACCCACGATCGAGGGCCCCCTCGATGTCATCGTGCGGATCGGCGGCGCCGGCGTGTGCCGCACCGACCTGCATGTTCTCGAAGGGCAGTGGGAGGAGAAGTCCGGTGTCGCTCTGCCGTACACGATCGGCCACGAGAACGCCGGCTGGGTCCACGCCGTGGGCGACGCCGTCACCAATGTCGCGGTCGGCGACAAGGTCATCTTGCACCCGCTCATCACGTGCGGGTTGTGCCGGGCGTGCCGATTCGGCGACGACGTCCACTGCCAGAACAGCCGGTTCCCCGGCATCGACGTCAACGGCGGGTACGCCGAATACCTTCGCACCACCGCCCGCAGCGTGGTCCGGATCGACGACTCGCTCGAACCGGCCGACGTCGCCGCCCTCGCCGACGCGGGCCTGACGGCGTACCACGCCGTCGCCAAGGCCGCGAAGACCACCCGGCCCGGAGACGTGTGCGTCGTGATCGGAGCGGGCGGACTCGGCCACATCGGCATCCAGGTCCTGAAGGCCATCTCCGGTGTCACCGTGGTCGTGCTCGACCGCAACCCCGCGGCCGTCGAACTCGCCGTGAAGATCGGCGCCGACCACGGCATCGTCGCCGACGGCACCCACATCCAGCAGGTGCTCGACCTGACCGG
>NZ_WXYH01000181.1:0-2407 GCF_009872365.1 Rhodococcus sp. T7 | reverse complement strand
CAGCAGACCCTGCAGCACGTCCTCGACGCGCTGCGCGGCGTCCCGGCCCGCACCGTGGTGACCACCGGAACCTCCGTCGACCCTGCCACCCTGACCGCCGGCCCGGACACCGAGGTCCACGGCCACCTCGATCACGAGACGATCCTGCCGGACGCCACCCTCGTCATCGGGCACGGCGGCCACGACACCACCATGCGCGCCCTCGCCCACGGCGTGCCGCTGATCGTCCTGCCGATGCACCCGCTGCTCGATCAGAAGATGATCGGCCGCACCCTCGAACACCGAGGGGCGGCCCGATGCCTGCCCAAGAAGGCCGCACCCCACCGCATCCGGACGGCCGTGGACACTCTTCTCGCCGACGGCCCACACCGGGCGGCCGCCGCCGACCTCGGGGCGCGGATCCGCTCACATGACGGCTCGATGGCGGCAGCCGACCTCATCGACCACTTACCTCACCGGTAGGTACGCAGACCAATGACTACCCCGACCGCCGGCCGACAATCCACCTGCCCAGCATCCACAACAACATGACCCAGGAGGTCGCGATGATCGTCACCGAGGAATCCGTTGTCATCGAACGCCCCATCGAGGAGGTGTTTGCCTTCTTCCACGACCCGGGGAACGTCACCCGGTACGCCAAGAACGTCGTGTCATACCAGCATGTCTCGGGAGACTGCGGTGAAGTGGGTGCCGTCGTGCATCACGTCGTCAAGGTCGCCGGCCGGCGGCTCGACGTCACCGAGGAACTGACCGGCGTCGAGCAGGACAAGTACCTGCGTCGCCGCGGCGTCGACACTCCCGCCCCCTTCGAGACCGAAATCCGCTTCGCCCCGGCAGGGGCCGAGGGCACCCGCGTCACCTGGCACCAGGAGTCCGGGAAGTTCGGCGGCCTCCTCGGCAAGATCCCCGACGGGATCGTCGCGAAACTCTATGCCCGCAACGCCCACAGCAATCTCGAGAACGCGAAGACCGTGCTCGAAGCCTGACACTTCGGTGCGGGCACCACCCCTTCCACGGGGCAGTCGCCCACCCGGCACTCCTCAGTTCGCCGCAACCACCTGCTGCCGGCGCCGGTGACATCGAGTAGCCGCGACCACCCAATCTCTTCGGGATGATCCCGCAAGAAAGCCGAAGTCCCATGAGAGAGAACAACTCGCCTGCTCGCTCGACTGTGATCGGAGCAACGTCCATGTCATGCCGCACGAACTACACCGGGCCCGGGCAGGGCACCCGGCTCGACATCCTCGACGACATCCACACCATCAAGGCCGGAGCCGAGCACACCGACGGCGCCTATGAGGTCTTCGAAGTCGAAGCGCCGCACACCAGCTCCCCGGTGCCGCTGCTCTGCGCACCCTGGATGAAGACGGTTTATCTGCTCGACGGCGGGTTGACCGTCCGGGTGGCGGGGAAATCCTATGAGCCCGGTGCCTCGATCACGATCCCGGCGGGTGTCCCGAACACCTGGGCCGTGACAACCTCATCGGCGAGAATTCTCGCCTTCACGCACGGCGCCCGCGCGGGACGGTTCTTCGCCGACGTCGTCCGGTGCGTGCCCACCGATCGTCCACCCGACGAGGTCGCACCTTTGATGTTCCAGGTCGCCCAGCGCCATAGTGTCAGGTTCGAGGGCGGTCGGACCTCGGGAGGGGGCAAGCCGGAAGGCCCACCGTCATGGCCGGGCGCACCCCGCTGCACTCGGCAGTCGCCGCCCGGCTACCGGTGGCGCGGCGCTGCGGAATTCCACTTCGGGCGGTGCCCACGTCGCCTCGACGCCTCGCCGCCCACTGCGTGCTCGCCGCGGTCGCGCGGGCCGCGTCGTCCCCATCCGCCGCCGCGCACGGGGCGGAACCACCGAGATCGCGCCGACCAATGTCGGGGTGATCCTCCCAAGAAGGGCTGATCTCATGACTGAAAACGCGCGCACTACTGCCCCCACAGCCGCCCCGTCCGGCACGTTCGCCAGCCTCAACCCGCGTTCGGGCACCGTCCTCGCCGAGTACCCCATCGCCGACTCGGTCGCCGTGGCCGCAGCGGTGGATCGGGCCCGCTCCGCCGCCCGGTGGTGGAACGACCAGGGCTTCCGTGGCCGCCGCACCATGCTGCTCGACTTCAAACAGGCCGTCGCGTCCGACGCCGATACCCTGGCCGCGCTGATCTCCGCCGAGACAGGCAAACCGCGTGGCGACGCCGTCCTCGAGATCATGCTGGCGATCGAGCACCTGGACTGGGCCGCCCGCCATGCCCGACAAGTGTTGCGGCGCCGCCGCGTGCGGTCCGGGCTGCCCGCGGTCAACCAGTCCGCGACCCTGGGCTACCAGCCGCTCGGCGTGATCGGTGTCATCGGCCCGTGGAACTTCCCGCTCTACACCCCGATGGGCGCGATCTCCTACGCCCTCGCCGCCGG
>NZ_WXYH01000180.1:0-2419 GCF_009872365.1 Rhodococcus sp. T7 | reverse complement strand
TGATGACGCTCGGCGAAAGTGCTCAGACTTGCTCGGTGAAAGTGCCCACCTGTGAGCGGTGATTACTGTAGCGGTTGGCGGGGTGTGGTGGTGGCTTTGCGGAGGTTTTCGGAGCGGGCGTGATGATCACGAAGGCGGTAGGAGTCCCCGTCCAGATTGAGCACCACGGATCGGTGCAGTAGCCGGTCGAGCATGGCCGCGGCGACAGTGGTGTCACCGAGGACCTGGCCCCATTCACCGACACTGCGGTTTGTTGTCATGATTATCGATGTCTTCAGATATCGTTGCGTGACAACCTGAAACAGCGCCGATGCGGCCTCACCGGGTAACGGGAGATAGCCCAGTTCATCGACGACCAGCAGGGTGGGGCCAGCGAAGAACCGCATCGTCGTCGCCCACCGGCCCTCGATCGCGGCCCGGTGGCAGCGGGCGGCGAGGTCGGCGGCGGTGGTGAAGTAGGTGCGGTAGCCGGCGTGCACCGCCGCCCGCGCCAGCCCGACCGCCAGGTGTGTCTTGCCTACTCCCGGCGGGCCGATGAGCAGCAGGTTCGTCGCGGATTCGAGGTAGCGGCAGGTCCCGAGCTCGGCGATCAATTTCCGGTCGAGGCCCGCGGCGGCGTCGAAGTCGAAGTCCTCGAGCGACGCCGGGGTCGGCAGGCACGCGAACCGCAATCTTCCGGCCAGTCGGCGGGCCTCGGTGGCCTCGACCTCGATCGAGAGCAACTCCTCCAGGGTGGCGGTCATCGACAGGTTGTTCTGTTGGGCGCGGTCGAGGACCGCGGGCAGGGCTTCGGCGGCGTCGTGGAGTTTGAGGACAGCCAGGTGCCCGCGCAGGCGTTGGTAGAGGCTGGCCGCCTCGGCGGTGTTCGGCGCCGGAACCGTATCGGCGGTGGGCGTGGTGGTCATGCGAGGGTGTTCCTTCCGTGGGCGGCCCGCTCGTAGGCGGACAGGTCGATGACCATTGATGTCGTTGTGGCCGAGGGCGATTCGACCGCACTCGATGTCGTGGTGGTGGTTCCGGTGGTGGTGCGGCGCAATGCGTCCGCTGCGGCGATCGCGGCGGGGCCGGGTGGGATCCGTTCCTTCCGGCGGTGTGGGCGCCCACCATTGCCGGCGGCGGCCATGGCCACTTGCTCGAGCGCGTAGACATGACCGTGATCACGGACGATCACCCCGGCGCCGTCCGGGGCGAGGTGGTGGCGGGCGATGGTGATCTGCGCGGTGGTGACGATGTCGATCACCTCCGATCCGAGGACTTGGGTGACGGTGACCTGCGCCGATGCCAGCTCCGGGGGAACCGAGTACCGGTTGCCGCGGTAGGACACCAGCGCCTGCCGGGAGGCGGTCCGGGGTTCGGTGAGGATCGCCGGGTACGGCATGGTCGGGAGTGCGGTCAACGGTTCGGCGGCCGCCACGGTCGCTACCGAGGCCTTGCCGTCGGCGGTGGCCCGCATCCGGGTGTCGCCCCGCAGCCGGCAGAACTCGTCCACCCGTTGTTGGGCCTGTTCGACGGTGACGTCGTCGGGAAGGGTGCGCCACCAGCGTTGGGCAGCAGTATGATTGGCCTTCTCGACCACCCCTTTGCGGTTCCCGGCTTTGGGTGGGCAGATCGCCACCGACACGCCGTAGTGCTTCAAGACGCCAGCGAAGCTCGCGGTCACCCGGCCCGACTCGGGATGGCAGACGGTGGCCATCCGGTCGAACCGCCACACCCTCGTCACACCGCCGAGCCGGCGACTGACCCGATCGAGGCCGTCGACCAAATGCGGCTGGGTCATCGCCGGCGCCAGGATCCCACGCCAGCGCCCCGAATGCGCCAGCGAGCCGACCAGCAGGTGCGCCGCCCCGCCCCACCCCCAGGAGTCGGGTGGATTCGGCAGATCAACCCAATCCCACTGAGTTTCCTCACCAGGTGGATGGTCGATTATCGCGTTCGCCCGGTCGGTGGCGGTAGCGCAGGCCTCGCATACCGGGCGCAGTTTGCGGTCGCGGATCTGCCGGGTCAGCGTCGGATACGACAACCGGTAGCCGAGGTCCTCGAGTTCGTCGCACAGGGTGCGGGCCCACAGGTGCGGATCCTCGGCGAGCCGGCAGGTTACGTACTCGACGAACGGTTCGAATGGGTCATCACGTGCGGGTTTGCGGACTCCGGGTGTGGTGACGCCGTTGATGTAGTTGCGGATGGTGCGGCGGTTTCGTCCGGTGTGGCGGGCGATCGCCGAGATCGTCCAGCCCTGTTTGTGCAGTGCGTGTACTTCCACGTCTTCCTCCCATGTCAGCATGAGATTGCGGGTCTCCTTCGGGTCGCTGGTGCGTGGTCAGAGACCACCAGCATCGAGGGAGACCCGCCCTCATCGGCGGAGCCACACGGGTGAGCACTTTCGGTAAGTAGAACTGAGCAGTTTCAGCGAGCGCCATCA
>NZ_WXYH01000179.1:0-2477 GCF_009872365.1 Rhodococcus sp. T7 | reverse complement strand
TGCGGCGCCAGATGCTCGGCCGCGAAATCACGGGCCGTGTCACTGATCGCCCGCTCGTCATCGGTCAAGGTGAACATGGAGATCCGTTCAGTTCATCGTGGGAATGACGAAGTGATTGGTCTCTTCCTTCTTGCCGGAGGGCCAACGCTGCGTCACGGTCTTGGTCTTGGTGTAGAAGCGGAAGGAGTCGGGACCGTGCTGGTTCAGGTCGCCGAAGCCGGAACGCTTCCAGCCGCCGAACGTGTGGTACGCGATCGGCACGGGAATCGGCACGTTGACGCCGACCATGCCGACGTTCACCCGGTTCGTGAAGTCGCGGGCCGTGTCGCCGTCGCGGGTGAAGATGGCGACGCCGTTTCCGTACTCGTGCTCGGTGGGCAGGCGGAGTGCCTCTTCGTAGTCCGCCGCGCGGGCGACCAGCAGGACGGGTCCGAAGATCTCTTCCTTGTAGACCCTCATGTCGGTGGTGACCTTGTCGAACAGGGTCGCGCCTGCGAAGAAGCCGTTCTCGTGGCCCTCGAGGGTGAAGCCGCGACCGTCGATCACGGCCTCCGCACCCTCGTCGATGCCGATCTGGATGTAGCTATTGACCCGCTCGAGGGCGTCCTTGCTGACCAACGGTCCGAAGTCGGCGGACTCGTCGTCGCTGCGGCCGATCGTGAGCTTGCCGACGCGTTCGGTCAGCTTCGCGACGAGCGCATCCGCGGTCTCCTCACCCACCGGCACGGCGACGGAAATGGCCATGCACCGCTCACCCGCGGAGCCGTAACCTGCGCCGATGAGGGCGTCGGCAACCTCGTCGAGGTCGGCGTCGGGCATGATGATCGCGTGGTTCTTCGCGCCCCCGAAGCACTGTGCGCGCTTGCCGTGGGCCGCGGCGGTCTCGTAGATGTACTGCGCGATCGGGGTGGAGCCGACGAACCCGACAGCCTTGACGCGGTCGTCGGTGAGCAGGACGTCCACCACTTCCTTGTCACCGTTGACCACGTTGAACACACCCGCGGGCAGACCGGCCTCGAGGAACAGTTCGGCCAGGCGCAGCGGCACCGAGGGGTCGCGCTCGGACGGCTTGAGGATGAAGGCGTTGCCGGCGGCCAGCGCGGGACCGGCCTTCCACAGCGGGATCATGGCCGGGAAGTTGAAGGGCGTGATGCCGGCGACGACGCCGAGCGGCTGACGCATCGAGTACACGTCGATACCGGTTCCGGCGGATTCCGTGTATTCACCCTTGAGCAAGTGCGGAGCGCCGAGCGCGAACTCGATGACCTCGAGGCCGCGCTGGATGTCGCCCTTCGCGTCGGGGATCGTCTTGCCGTGCTCGGACGACAGGAGGCGCGCCAGCGAATCCATCTCCTCCTGCACGAGCTGGAGGAACTTCATCAGGACGCGCGCCCGCTTCTGCGGATTGAACAGCGCCCATTCGCGCTGAGCTTCCACCGCGTTCGCGATGATCGCCTCCGTCTCGGCCTTGTCGGCGAGAGGCACACGCGCCTGCACCTCACCGGTGTTGGGGTCGTAGACGTCGCCGAACTTGTTGGAGGCACCGGGGACGCGCTTGCCGCCGACGAAGTGGGATAGCTCTTGAACCATTGTGAGAACCCGTTCCTTGCTCGATGATGAGGGAGTTCCGAATATGTGCCCATCCTATAGTTGGATGTCCATGCATGTCCAGGCTCGGGCTGTCACAGTGCGTCCGAGGCGTGTCCGCCGCAGACAGTTCGGTCATACCGCGACTCGGTATCACCGAGTGGTCGCCCGAAAGGAATGAGCGGTCAGTGTTTTCGCACAACGTGCTCGGGCTCCCCCGGCTTCCAGATGGTGATGTCCATGTGCCCGTCGCCGACCTCCACCGCCGAGCCGCCGGTCAGGTCGGCTCGGTAGCAGTGATCGAACTCCTGCCCGCGGATGTCGAAACCGGTCTCGTCGAACAGCGCCTGCGCGAAACGCTGATGCAGCGCCTTGTCCTGAACGTCGTCGACGACACCCCACAGTTTCGCGTCACCTTCCTTCACCTCACTGTCGACGGTTGCCGTATGCAGGCAGAATCGCGGATCGCGAGCCAGATCCTGGAACTTCGTGGTGTTCGGCATTCCGGCGATCCACAACTGGTTCTCGAAGAATCTCGGCTCGACCGGGCTGATCCGCGGAAATCCGTCGGAGCGCAGCGTGCCGAGCATGCACAGGTTCTTGGTCGCCGCGTGCCTGCGGGAAAAGATGGCGGCAATCCGCGGAGCAGCGTCGGCGAACTCGTTCCAGCTGGCCATGCACACGACCCTACGACGATTCCCGTGACCACACGGTCAAGATGCACGCAAATGCGCGATCAGGATCGCCTCGATCTCCGACCGTCGCGCCGCGGACGGCAGGCGCGCGGCCGCCGACCGGTAGCGATGCCCGGTCGGGGTGCCGAGGTCGAAGAGATGCGTGCGGCCGTGCCGTCTGACGGGGCGGGCGGTCCAGCCGTCGCCTTCCTTCGC
>NZ_WXYH01000018.1:0-25264 GCF_009872365.1 Rhodococcus sp. T7 | reverse complement strand
GGCATCACATGCCAGGCCGCATATGAACTGCTGAGCGGGTTGTACTACTCCTGCTCGAACCTCTTCTTGAAGCGGTCTTCCATTCGCGACGAGAATCCGCCACTCTTGCGCCCGCTTCGGGGCTTACCGCGTTCGGCACGGCCGGTCTCACCTTGCGTGGTCGAGCCACCACGTGAGGACTGTCCGGACTTGCTCTTTCCTCCACCCCACAGGAGGAGGACTCCGGCACCGAACATGACGATGAAGCCGATCAGGCTGATGACGGGAAACCCGCCCGGCTTGATCGGTAGGGCGACGCCGGCGACGAGCAGGACCAGGCCCAGAACGAACAGGGCCACCGCCTGCAATCGACGACGACTCGATGCCGCACGCATGCGACCGCCTCGCACAGTGGAGGCGAACTTGGGATCCTCGGCGTAGAGAGCGCTCTCGATCTGGTCGAGCATGCGCTGCTCGTGCTCGGAGAGTGGCACGGTACCTCCCCCGGCACTGGAGTGTTGGCCACCGCCTCACGGTGCGAGACGGTGGGTAACCGACTTTGGCGGCTACCTAGATTTAATAATACGAGCAGTTCGATCCCCGTACCACCTACTCCACGTACGAGTTCCCCACCAACCTTACGGACTCCCGCACCGAACGACGTTCGGGGCACCGCAATGTCGCGGACGCCTCACCGTTTTCCCGCTGTTTCGGGTCTCCGGCCGTCTACGAGGCCCGCAGATCGAGACCTGCGCCACGTCCGATGTGATCTTCGACGGCCTGGAGAAAGCGCCCGACCTCGACGAAGAACTCGTCGGCCTCGAGATCGGTGAGGGTTCTCGACATTCCTGCCTCGATGGCGGCGCGGGTGGGCGAGTGACCGGCGAAGTAGTCGGCCCAGTTCGCGAATTCCGGCGCCGCGCCGGCCATGAGTACCCAGGCGTTACGTGTTCGTGTCCTTTTGCTCCCCGCCGGCCCCTCCGCGGCGGCCAGCACCGCGCCCGCGCCGCGCAACGCGGCCAGATACGCACTGTGGAATCGATCCGCCGGGCCGCCGGCCCCCACCGATTGGGCGAGGAGCGCGTCGGCGCGATCGAGCAGCGCCGAGCCCCGCCTGGCGCCAGGGTTGCGGACGTCACCCTTTCGGCGCGAGTTCCCAGAGGTCGGTCCCGTGACCGGGTTCGTCAGCACTTCGAACACCTCCAAAACCCCGGTGCAACCACCCCGCCGGGCGTAGTCAGGTCGTGAGTTCGGGGTCCGGCGATGCTCGCTTCCCTCGAGCATCGCCGGATCCCCGCCATCGAACATCTGTTCGACCTATTCAATATAGCTGGACCCACCGACACGTCGTCAAGAGAAAGGTGAGACCGGTCGAACCGAACGCTGACCAGACTCCGCTCGTGGTCGAACTCTCGGCCACCGAGTTCCGCGACCGCCTGCACGAGGCGCTGTCGATCTACGTCGCCGCCATGGGCTATCCCCACGGCACCGAATATCACCGGGCGCCGATGTGGAACGAGCACCTCCAGCGGTCGGGGTGGCGTGGCGTCGGCGCGCTCGTCCCGGCCGGGGACGGATCCACCGACGACGCGGCCGCCCGCCTCGTCGCCATCGCCTACGGATACCGCGGGGCCCCCGAGCAGTGGTGGCACCAGCAGGTCCGTTCCGGCCTGCGCCACACGGGGTGGACCCGCGACCAGATCGACGTGATCCTCGGCAACTATTTCGAACTCACCGAACTCCACGTCCACCCCGACGCCCAGGGACACCGGCTCGGCGAGACCCTGCTCCTGCGCCTCCTCGAACGCAGGCCCGAACGCGGGGTGCTGCTCTCCACCCCGGAAGTGGCGGACGAGGACAACCGCGCGTGGCGGCTGTACCGCCGCCTCGGCTTCCGGGACGTCCTGCGCCACTTCCGATTCGCCGGCGACAACCGTCCGTTCGCGGTGCTGGGACGCGAGCTTCCCCTGTGATCGACGCGGTGGTCGTCGGGTCGGGACACAACGCCCTGGTGTCGGCGTGTTACCTCGCGCGGTCCGGGTGGTCGGTCGAGGTGATCGAACGCGACACCGTGCTCGGCGGCGCCGTCTCGACGGTGGAACGCTTCCCCGGCTACAAGGTCGACCGCGGGTCGTCCGCGCACATCATGGTCCGGCACACGGGGATCGTCGAGGAACTCGACCTCGGCGCGCACGGCCTCCGGTACCTCGACTGCGATCCGTGGGCGTTCGCGCCCGCCCCCGCGGGGACGGACCGGCCCGGGATCGTGTTCCGCCGCAGCCTCGAGGCGACGTGCCGGTCCATCGAGGAGTCCTGCGGGGCCGCGGACGCCGACGCGTATCGCCGGTTCGTGGATGTGTGGGGTCCGCGCAGCGCCCGCGTCATGCGCGCGTTCTCGAATCCGCCGACCGCGCCCGCGCTGCTCTCGTCTTTCTGGGGGCTCGACACGGGCGGCGGCGGCAGCGACCTCTCCCGGCAGTTCCTCGGTTCCGGCGACGCACTGCTCGACGAGTATTTCGACGACGAACGGCTCAAGGCGGCGCTCGCGTGGTTCGGCGCCCAGTCCGGTCCGCCGATGTCGGAGCCGGGGACGGCGCCGATGGTCGGGTTCGCGGCCCTGATGCACACCATTCCGCCCGGCCGCGCCGTCGGCGGCAGCGGAGCCCTGACCGCGGCGCTCGCCTCACGGCTGCGGTCGGACGCCGGGACGGTCACGCTCGGCGAGTCGGTGGTCTCGCTGAGCCGCGACGGCGGCACCTGGACGACTCGGACGTCGTCCGGCCGCGAGATCCGCTCCCGCGTGGTGGTCGCGGGCTGCCACGTGCTGACCACCCTCGGTCTGCTCGAACGCGGTGGGTACGACCCACGGACCCTCGCCCGGTGGCGTCGCCGGATCCGCGTCGGCCCGGGCATCGGGATGGTGGTGCGGCTGGCGACCGACGCCCTCCCCGCCTATCCGAGTGCGCCCGACGGCACCGTCACCGACGGGCTCCAGCTGCTGGTCTCGGATCGCGCGCAGCTGCGGCTCGCACACGGTGCGGCGCTCGCCGGGGAGCTCCCGCCGCGGCCCGCGGTGCTGGGGATGAGCTTCAGCGGACTCGACCCCACCATCGCGCCTGCGGGCAGGCACCAGGTGACCCTGTGGTCGCAGTGGCAGCCGTACCGGCTGACCGGCGGCAGGCGGTGGAGCGACCTCGCCGCGCCGGAGGCCGATCGGATCGTGACGGAGATGGACGCGCTGGCACCCGGTTTCGGCGAGTCCGTCCTCGACCGGCACGTGCAGTCGCCGCAGGACCTCGAAGACGAGATGGGGTTGCTCGGCGGCAACGTCATGCACGTGGAGATGTCGCTGGACCAGATGATGATGTGGCGCCCCCTCCCCGAGTTGTCGGGGCACCGGGTTCCGGGAGCGGACCGCCTGTACCTGACGGGGGCCTCGACCCATCCGGGTGGCGGGGTGTCCGGTGCGAGCGGCCGGAGCGCCGCCCGCATCGCGCTCCGCGACGACCGAAAGGGTCTGGCCCGCGTGTGGCGCCGGCGATGACCTCCCGCGTTCCCGTCGTTCTCGCGGGGGCGGCGATCGCGGCGCAGATCCTCTACCCGCTGGTGCACGGCGGGGTCCGCGACGTCGTCACCGTGTTCGTGGTCGTCCTGCTCGCCGCCGCCTCGATCACCCACGCGGCCGTGACCCGGGGCGGACGCTGGGCAGTGGGACTGGTGGTCGTGACGGCCGGGCTGGGTCTGGTCTCCGAGGTCGCCGGGACCGCGACCGGCTTCCCCTACGGCTGCTACGACTACAGCGTCGACCGGCTCGGTCCCGCCCTCGCCGGGGTTCCCCTGGTGGTGCCGTTCGCCTGGACCGCCGGTTTCTACCCGGTGTGGTGTGTGGCGTCGGCGCTCGCCCGCGGCCCTCACGGGCGGGCGGTCTGGGTCGCGCTGACGACCGTCGGCGTCGTCGGCTGGGATCTGTATCTGGACCCGCAGATGGTCGCGGACGGCCAGTGGCGCTGGTGCGTCACCGACGCGGGCCTGCCCGGTGTCGAACACATTCCGCTGACGAACTACGCGGGGTGGTTCGTCGTCGCGACCGTGATGGCGGTCGCGGTCGACCGGATCGACCGCCGCTTCGGCACGGGAACCCGGCACCGCGACGGCGTCCCGATCGGGTTGTTCCTGTGGACGTGGCTGGGTTCGGCGCTGGCCCACTCCGTCTTCCTGGACGCCCCCGAGTTGCGGTATTCCGCGGTCTACGGGTGGTGCGCGATGGGAATCCTGGGAGTTCCCCTGCTCGTCACGCTGCTGCGGACGGGCGTCCGACGGCCCGGAGCCCGCGACACGCACCCTCACGCCTGACACCGAACCGGTCCCCTGGCACGATACGACTGTGCAGCTGCCTTCGGTTCCGACCTCGACCCGCTCGCGCAGGGCCGCGTCCCTCGCCGTCCTCGGACTTCTCCTCGTGCCGTTCCTCGCGGGATGCCTGCGGGTTCAGGTGTCGATGGGTGTGTCCGCCGACGACCGGGTCTCCGGCCAGATCGTGGCCGCCGCCGTGCCGGCGAACGATCAGGACAAGGGCCCCCAGCTCACTCCCCCGGGCTCGCTGTCGGACAAGGTGCGCATCCAGGAGTACAAGAAGGACGGCTACGTGGGCAGCCAGGCGTTCTTCAGCGACCTCACTTTCGGCGACGTGGCGCAGCTCGGCACCATGTCGGAGCAGGCCACGGGAAGTTTCCAGATCTCGCTCCAGCGGACCGGCGACCTCGTGACTCTCGACGGGAAGGCCGATCTCAGTTCGGTCCCCGCCCAGGGCACCGACGTGCAGTTCACGATCGCGTTCCCGGCCCGCGTCGCCACCACCAACGGCACCCGTGAGGGCGATTCGATCGTGTCGTGGAAGTTGCCCGCCGGCGACACCTCGACCATCCGGGCCGAGGTGCGTTATTCGGATCCCAGCACCCGCAGTTTCGCGGGCTGGGCCGGCATCATGGCCGGTGTGACGCTGGGGGTCGCCGTCATCGTCGGTGCGCTGGCGTGGCTGGCCCGGAACAGGGAACCGGTGCTCGGCCGACGCGCACGGGACCACTCGGAGGTGTGACCGCTGCGCCGATCGAGCGGGTGGTCCGGTTCGGCGCCCTGGTCTCGGTTTTCGGTCTCGCCGTCTCCGTCGCCAACCTGCGCTCCGCACCGCGGCTCCCCGCTCCGGCCCGCCGGGTCACCGAACCCGTCACGGTCTGCATCCCTGCCCGGGACGAGCGTGACCGGTTGCCGGGTCTGATCCGCGACCTGCGGGAACAGCGCGGGGTCGACGATCTCCGGGTGTTCGTCTACGACGACGCCTCCACCGACGGGACGGCCGAGGCCGCGGACGTCGCGGCCGGCGGCGACCCCCGCTTCTTCGTGTTGAGGGGAACCGCCGAACCGCCGCCGGGGTGGGTGGGTAAACCCGCGGCCTGCCACCGGGTGAGCGAGCACGCCTTCTCGCAGGGCCGGGCAGGCAGCGGGGTCCTCGTGTTCCTCGACGCCGACGTGCGGTTGCGCCCGGATGCGCTGAACGCCGCCTGCACCGCCCTACGCGAGTCCGATGCGGCCCTGGTCTGCGCGTGGCCGTTCCAGCAGGCGGGATCGACAGGCGAGTCCCTGGTGCAGCCGCTGCTCGGATGGTCGTGGGCGGCGACGCTGCCCGTCCGCGTGGCCAACCGGTCGCGGCGCCCGTCCACCGCCGTGGCCTGCGGGCAGTTCATGGTCTTCGACGCCGCCGCATATCGCGACGTCGGGGGTCACCGGGCCGTCGCGGACAGCGTGACCGAGGATCTCGACATCGCGCGCCTGCTCCGCCGGTGCGGGCAGACGACCACACTGGTCGTGGCCGGCCGGTCGGCGTCGTGCCGGATGTACGAGGACGCCGAAGCGCTGCGGGGCGGCTACGACCGCTGGCTGTGGACGGCGTTCGGGTCCCGCCTCGGCGCCGCCGCGGTCCTCGGGGTCGCGACGGCGGCGTACCTGGTGCCGCCGGCGGCCCTCGCGGCCGGACGGGGCGCCGTCCGCCGGTGGGGCGCGGTGGGGTATCTCGCGGCCGCGACGTCCCGGCTGTGCGCCCGGGCACTCGAACGCGGCGATCGCCTCACCGCCGCGGACGTGGCAGGCGCGCTCGCACACCCGCTGTCCGTGGCCGCTGTGACGGCACTGACGGTGTCGTCACACCGCAGTCATCGACGCGGGCGGACCCGGTGGAAGGGCCGGACGCTCAGCTGACCGGCGCCGGGGTGACCGGGGCCGGATCCGCCACACCCGAACCGACCTTGTCGCCGAGCCGGGCGAGCACCTCGCTGGTGGCGCGCGCGAAGTTGAGAGTGATGAAGTGCAGGCCGGGCGCACCCTCCGCGATGAGGCGTTCACTCATCTCGGTGGCGAGGTCGATGCCGATCTCACGCACGGCGGCGCGGTTCTCCTCCGGACCGTCGCCTGCGGCCGTGGCCAGCCGCTTCTCGAGGTGCGCCGGGAGACGCGACCCCGACAGTTCGAGCATGCGGCGGACCGACCCCAGCGACGTGATCGGCATGATCTCGGGGATGATCGGCTTCGCGCCCTGCTCGGCGTCGTACGCGGACACCCGGTCGCGCAGCCGCAGGTAGTCGTCGACGTCGAAGAACATCTGGGTGATCGAGTACTCCGCGCCTGCCCGCAGCTTCGACACCAGGTACCGGGTGTCGTGCGCGAGATCCGGCGCGCGGTAGTGGCCTTCCGGGAACGACGCCACGCCGACGTGGAAGTCGCCGAGGTCGCGGACGAGCCGGACGAGTTCCTCGGCGTACTCGACGCCCTGGGGGTGCTTCTCCCACTCGCCCAGCGGGTCACCGGGCGGGTCGCCGCGCAGGACCAGGATGTTGCTGATTCCGCGGTCGGCGTAGGCGCCGACCATCGACCGCAGTTCGTCGACGCTGTGGGACACGGCGGTGAGGTGCGCGACCGGCAAAAGCGTGGTCTCCTCGGCGAGCTGGCCGGTGACGCGGACCGTGCGGTCGCGCGTCGACCCGCCCGCACCGTACGTCATGGAGACGAAGGCCGGACCCATCCGCTCGAACTCGCGGACGGCACGCCACAGACGGGCCTCGGCGGCCTCGTCCCGCGGCGGCGAGAATTCGACGGAAAAGGGCACCCGACCGTCGCCGGACGACCGGATCCGGTCGACGATGGACGGGGTGCGGGTCACCCAGCCTTCGCTGGCCCGCCCCCTGACGGAATCGAATGTCACCCGTCCAGCATAGGTAGTGCCCGCCGGAATGCACCCACTGCGTCTCCGCAGGCACCCGGGATCCGGGCAACGGCCGCCCGGACGAGCGCCCACTATGGTGGTGTCGACGCCTGCTGCCGGTCTCGGCGCACACGCGAAATTTCGATCCTGGAGGCAACACTGTCCGTTGGAACGCGCCCCTCCGCCCTCGCGGCCGAGGTCGAGAATGCGCTGCGCGACTTCTTCACCAGCCGGCAGGACCTGGTCGACGCCGTCGGCGGCGGCTACCGCGAGGCCGTGACGACGCTCGAGGACTTCGTTCTGCGCGGAGGCAAGCGGGTCCGGCCCGCCTTCGCGTGGACCGGCTGGCTGGGCGCGGGCGGCGACGCCGGGGGCCCCGAGGCCGGGCCCGTACTCCGCGCCTGTTCCGCGCTGGAACTGGTGCAGGCCTGCGCCCTCGTCCACGACGACATCATCGACGCGTCCACGACGCGCCGCGGGTTCCCCACCGTCCACGTCGAGTTCGCGGAACAGCACCGCACCGGGGGGTGGAGTGGTGATTCCGCCCACTTCGGCGAGGGCGTCGCGATTCTCCTCGGTGATCTCGCGCTGGCCTGGGCCGACGACATGCTCCGCGAATCGGGCATCACTCCGGACGCGTCGGCCCGCATCTCCCCCGTGTGGTCGGCGATGCGCACCGAGGTGCTCGGCGGGCAGTTCCTCGACATCAGCAACGAGGCCCGGGCCGACGAGTCGATCGACGCCGCCATGAAGGTCAACCGGTACAAGACCGCGGCGTACACCATCGAGCGGCCGCTGCACCTCGGCGCGGCACTCGCAGGCGCCGCCGACACGCTGGTCTCGGCGTACCGCCGATTCGGCACCGACATCGGTATCGCCTTCCAGCTCCGCGACGACCTGCTGGGCGTGTTCGGGGATCCGGCCGTGACCGGAAAACCGTCGGGCGACGATCTGCGGGCGGGCAAGCGCACCGTCCTGTTCGCGATGTCGCTGCAGCGCGCCGACGCGGACGACCCCGCGGCGGCCGCCCTGCTCCGCGAGGGCATCGGCACCGATCTGTCCGATTCGGACGTGGACACACTCCGGAACACGATCACGTCGCTCGGCGCGGTCGCGGACGTGGAGAAGCAGATCGAGGATCTCGTCGCGAACGCGCTGTCCACGCTGGAGACGAGCACCGTCAACACCGCGGCGAAGCAGCAGCTCACCGAGATGGCCGTCGCCGCGACGCGCCGCGACTACTGAGGTCCGCCGTGGCTCGCGCGCTACGGACGGTTCCCGGCCGCACCGATCACGTCGTGGTCGTCGGTGCCGGCCTCGCCGGCCTCTCGGCCGCCCTGCACCTCACCGGATCGGGCCGCCGCGTCACCGTCCTCGAGCGGGAGTCGTCACCGGGCGGCCGGGTCGGCACCTACCGCGGTCCCGGCTACGACATCGACAACGGCGCCACCGTCCTCACGATGCCCGGACTGGTCGGTGAGGCCCTCGCCGCCGTCGGCGCGGATTTCACGTCGACCCGGCCGGCTCTGGTCCTCGAACGGCTGTCCCCGGCGTACCACGCGCGATTCGCGGACGGTTCCTCGCTCGACGTCCACTCCGATCCCGACGCGATGGCCGCGGAGGTCAGCCGGGTGTGCGGACCGGAGGAATCGGCCCGGTACCTGCGGCTGCGGCGCTGGCTCGGCCGGATCTTCGACGCCGAGTACCACCGCTTCATGGACGCGAACTTCGATTCGCCGCTGGATCTCGTCTCCTCCCGTGAGGCCGCGCGGGATCTGCTGAGGCTCACCGCGCTGGGTGGGTTCGGCCGGCTCGGCGCCCGGGTCGATCGGACCATCACCGATCCGCGACTGCGCCGGATCTTCACGTTCCAGGCGCTGTACGCCGGCGTCGCCCCCGCCGACGCCCTCGCGGTGTACGGCGCGATCGCCCACATGGACACCTCGCTCGGCGTCTACTTCCCCCGGGGTGGGATGCGTTCGATCGCGCTCGCCCTCGCCGACGCCCTCACCACCGCGGGTGGCGAAATCCGGTTCGGCACCGAGGTCGCGGCGCTCGAGCGAACCGGTGACCGGGTGGGCGCCGTCGTCACGGCTGTGGGCGACCGCATCGACTGCGACGCGCTGGTGCTCACCCCCGACACGGCTGTCGTCGACGCACTGCTGGGCCCGGTGACCCGCCGCACCCCCCGCCGGGTGCGGGTGTCGCCGTCCGCGGTGGTCCTGCACGGGACCGTCCCCACCGCGGTCGCATCGCGGTGGGCCACCCAGCGCCACCACACCATCGACTTCGGTCACGCGTGGAAGCGGACGTTCGCGGAGATCACCGCACGCCGGGGCCGCGGACGACTGATGACGGACCCGTCGCTGCTGATCACCCGGCCCGCCGTGTCGGATCCGGGCCTCGTCCTCGACCGCGCGGGCACCGCCTCGGAACCGCTGTCAGTGCTGGCTCCGTGCCCCAACCTGCACAGCGCACCGCTGGAGTGGTCCTCGCTGACCGGCCCGTACGTGAACGAACTGCTACGCGAACTCGAGAAGCGCGGGTACAGCGGGATCGCGGAGCATTTCACCATCGACCACGTCGACACCCCCCTCACCTGGCTCGGGAAGGGCATGGCGGCGGGCAGTCCCTTCGCCGCGGCGCACGTGTTCCGGCAGACGGGACCGTTCCGGCGCCCCAACCTGGTCGGGGGCGTCGACAACGTCGTTCTCGCCGGGTCCGGCACCGTCCCGGGTGTCGGCGTTCCGACCGTCCTGCTGTCGGGGAAGCTCGCGGCAGCGCGCATCACCGGGCCGGTAAGAGCACGAAGTGCGGAATTGCACTCGAAAGCACGAAGTGCGGGAAGATAGGGCGAGGCGTGGCGAGAACTGGTGCCGGCAGCAATTAAACTGGTTCCTCGACCATGCGACGCGCGCGACGACGAGCGCACCGACCGCAACCGAACTCACCTCGGGGGAGGAATCTGCACTCATGACGTCCTCTGCCCGGCAGGCGACCGTCGCCGCTGCGACGACCACGCCGCAGCGGTCGTGGCCCCAGACCACGGCCGGCTTCCTCCGCAGCCCGGAGGGGCACGCCGCGCTTCTCGGTTTCGTGGGCGCGGTGATGATCACGTTCGGTGGTTTCGGTGCGGGCAGCGTCCGCCGCGAGGACCCCCTGCTCGAGGCGATGCACCTGTCGTGGCTCCGGTTCGGTCACGGGCAGATCCTGTCGACCGTCATCGTCTGGGTGGGTGTCGTCGCGATGATCACGGCGTGGGTGCGGCTGGGCCGCGCCACGCTCGGCGGCGATGTCACGCTCCGGCAGTTGCGGATGGTCGTGCCGGTATGGACGGCGCCGCTGCTGCTGGCCGTGCCGATGTTCAGCCGGGACGCGTACTCCTACCTGGCGCAGGGCGCGCTGCTGCGAGACGGGTTCGACCCCTACGCCGTCGGCCCGGTGGTCAACCCCGGAATCCTTCTCGACAACGTCAGCAACGTGTGGACCACGACGACCGCGCCGTACGGACCGCTGTTCCTGCTCCTCAGTCAGGGCATCACCGCGATCACCGGCGACAACGTGATCGCCGGGACGATGCTGCTTCGCGTGACGATGCTGCCCGGGCTCGCGCTGATGGTCTGGGGCGTTCCGCACCTCGCGCGGCACCTCGGCGGTAATCCGGCCATCGCGCTGTGGCTCGCCGTGCTCAATCCGTTGGTCCTCGTCCACCTCATCGGCGGTGTCCACAACGAACTGCTGATGGTCGGCCTGATGATCGCCGGCATCGCGCTCGTCCTCGAACGCCGCCATCTGGCCGGCATCGCGCTCGTCGCGGTGGCGGTCGCGATCAAGGCGACCGCGGGCGCCGCGCTCCCCTTCATGGTGTGGATCTGGATGCTCCACGAGAAGGAGAAGGCCGAGGCGGAGGGGCGCACACCCGCGTCGCCGCTCGCGTCGTTCGCGAAGACCGCGGGCGCGGGATTCGCCGTGTTCGTGTTCGTCTTCGCCGCCGCCTCCGCCGTCGCCGGTGTCGGGCTCGGCTGGATGACGGCGCTGTCCGGTTCGAACAAGATCATCAACTGGTTGTCGCTGCCGACGATCCTCGCCCACTTCGTGACGGTCGGAACGTCGTGGTTCGCGGACCTGCGGCTGGGCGAGGTCCTCGCTGTCACCCGCCCGATCTGTGCGGTGGCCCTCGTCGCGATCGTGCTGGCAGCCTGGTGGCGGTACCGGAAGAGCGAGCGGGATGCGATCCTCGGGATCCTGATCGTCCTGGTCGCGATCGTGATCCTGTCGCCCGCCGCGCTGCCCTGGTACTACTCGTGGCCGATCGCCATCGCGGCCGGCTTCGCGTTGTCGACGCGGACCCTGATGATCCTCGTCGGGTTGTCCACCTGGTTGATGCTGGTCTTCCAGCCGGACGGGTCGATCGGCCTCTACACGCTGGCGCACGTGGTGCTCGCGACGTTCGCCGCGGTCGTGGCGGCGGTGTCGCTGCGCACGGTCGACCCGCTGCGGCTACGCGCACCGCGGCCCGTCGAGGAGGAGAGCACTTCCGACCTCGCAGGTGCTGCATCGTCGCCCGGCCTCGAGTGACCGGCCGATGACCGCGCTCGCCGACAGTTACCGGTACTGCAGCGCGGTGACGGCGGAGCACGGACGCACCTATCACCTGGCCACCCGCCTGCTTCCCGAGCGGCGGCGGGCCGCCGTGCACGCCCTCTACGGGTTCGCCCGCACGGTCGACGACCTGGTGGACGTCGATCCCGGCCGGACCGCCGGGGAGTGCGCCGCCCAACTCGACCGGATCGAAACCGTGTTGCAATTCGGCTTCACCGGTCCGAACGCCGTCGACGACATCGCGTGCTCGCCGCAGATGCGGCAGGTCCTTCCCGCGTTCCTCGACACCGTGGCGGGTTTCGCCATCCCCCACGACTACTTCTTCGCGTTCCTGAACTCCATGCGGATGGACGTGCCGGGCACCGCGGAACATCGGGCCGAATACGGCACCCTCACCGAACTCCGCACGTACATGTACGGGTCGGCCGTCGTGATCGGTTTGCAGATGCTGCCCGTCCTCGGCACCACCGGGCCCGGCGCCGAACCGCACGCCGCGGCCCTCGGGGAGGCGTTCCAGCTGACCAATTTCCTCCGCGACGTCGGCGAGGACCTCGATCGGGGCCGGGTCTATCTCCCGGCCGAGGAGCTGGCCGCGTTCGGGGTCGACACCGAACTTCTCGTGCACAGCCGCCGCCGCGGCGCGACCGATCCCCGGATCGTGCGGGCTCTCGCCCACCTGATCGCGGTCACCCGGTCGGTGTACCGGGACGCGGAACCGGGCATCGCGATGCTGGATCGACGCGTGCAACCCGGCATCCGGACGGCGTTCGTGCTGTACTCGCGCATTCTCGACGAGATCGAACGCAGCGGGTACCGGGTCCTGGACCGGCGCGCCACTGTTCCGCGCCGGAACCGGTGGGCGACGGCGCTGCCTCAGTTCGCCCGGCTCGCGGTGCCCACCCGCGGCCGGGTGTGGTGACCGGCGGTCAGAATCCCATGGCCTGAGCGCGGCGGATCACTTCGCGGGCGAGGTCACCGTGCAGGGCCTGGACGGGTGTGCCCGGCAGGCTGTCGTCCTCACGGAACAGCCACAGCAGGATTTCCTCGTCCTTGAATCCGCCGTCGTGCAGCACCGCGATGAGTCCGGGCAGCCATTTGACGGTTTCACCGGTCTCGTCGAAGAAGAGTTCGGGGACGCCGAGGACGCCGTCGCGTCGCACGGCGATCAACTGCTGGTCCCGCAGAAGCTGCTGCACGCGGGTCACGGCCACACCGAGGTTCTTCGCAACGTCCACCAACTGGAGGAGCGAGACGGAAGGGTCCAGGACATCGTCACAGTAAGGGATGGCACTCACTCCCCTAACGTTATCTGGTCGCCTCCGGCGTGGCGCTACCGGTCGGTGTCGCTGGCTACGATTGAGAGGCGCGTGGCCGGGCTGCGCGCACTGACGGGGGAACGGACACTGTGCACGATGGAGGTCAACGTTTGATCGGCGAGCTGCTCGACCGGCGCTATCGGGTGGATGCCACGATCGCGCGTGGCGGCATGTCCACCGTCTACAGGGGGCTCGACACGCGTCTCGACCGTCCGGTGGCCATCAAGGTGATGGATCCGCAGTTCGCGGCCGATCCGGCGTTCGTCACCCGGTTCGAGTTCGAGGCCCGCTCGGTCGCGCGACTCAAGCACCCCTCGCTGGTCGCGGTGTACGACCAGGGACACGACCGCGATCACGCGTTCCTGGTGATGGAACTCGTCGACGGCGGAACGCTGCGCGAACTCCTGCGGGAACGCGGGCCGATGCCGCCGCACGCGGTGGCCGCCGTCGTGGGGCCCGTTCTCGACGCGCTCGCCGTCGCCCACCGGGCCGGCCTCGTGCACCGCGACGTCAAGCCCGAGAACATCCTGATCTCCGACGGTGGCGAGGTGAAGATCGCCGATTTCGGTCTCGTGCGGGCCGCCGCCGCATCGAACACCACTTCGAACAGTGTGATTCTGGGCACGGCGGCGTATCTGTCGCCGGAACAGGTGACCTCGGGGATCGCGGACACCCGCAGCGACGTCTACTCCACCGGGGTCCTGCTGTTCGAACTCCTCACCGGGCGGACCCCGTTCACCGGAGACACGTCGTTGTCGGTGGCCTATCAGCGGATCAACCAGGACGTTCCGCGGCCGGGTTCGTACATCGCGGGTGTCCCGCCGGAGTTCGACGAGCTCGTCGCGGAGGCCACGCACCGGGAACCCTCGCACCGCTTCGCCAACGCCGAGCAGATGGGTTCGACGTTGCGCGGCATCGCGGCGGCGCTCGATCTGCCCGCGTACCGGGTGCCCGCCCCGCGACGGTCGGCGCAGCACCTGAGCGCCGCGGCCGCCGCGAGCGCTCCTCCGCTTGGCGCGCCGCCGGGACCCGTCGCGCCGCCGACGGTGCACCTTCCACCGGCAGCGCCGCTGTCGCCGCCCAGCCCGCTGCCTGCGCAGCCCGGCGTCCAGCACACGCGGGTCGTCACCGCCCAAACTCCGCGGCCGCCGACGGACGAACCGCCGTTCGCGGTTGACGACGAACCCGACGACGGCTACCACTACCCCGACTTCGCCGCCGAACGACAGCGGTCCCGCCGGACCACGATCGTGTGGCTGCTCGTGATCCTGATGCTCGCCCTGGCGGTGGGTTTCGGTGGCTGGTGGATGGGTTCGGGCCGGTTCACCGCGGTCCCGACCACCGACGGTCTCGATCGGGGTGCGGCGGTGACGGCGATCGAAGCGGCCGGTCTGTCCACGGAGATCCGAGGGCAGTATTCGGACACCGCCCCGCTCGACACGGTGCTGGGCACCGAGCCGACGGGCGGTTCACGGATCGCCCGGGACGGCACGGTGGCCCTGCTCGTCTCCCTGGGCAGGCCGACGGTCCCGCCGCTGTCCGGGGGCGGCGAACGCGCGGCGATAGAGCAGGAGCTGCGGAACCGCACGTTCACCCCGGTGGACGGTGGTCAGGCGTTCAGCGCGAAGGTCCCGATCGGTGCGGTGGCCGCACTCGACCCGGCACCCGGCACGGAACTCGCGACCGGTTCCACGGTCAAACTGATCGTCAGCAAAGGCGCACCGCCGGTGGACGTTCCCGACGTGAAGGGCATGTCGGAGGCCGAGGCACGCGCCTCCCTCGAGGCGGTCGGCATCGTGGTGCAGGACACCACGACCGACTTCGACCGGAACGTCGCCGCCGGGGACGCGATCGCCACCAGCCCGAAGGCGGGCACCACTGTCAATGCGGGCACCAGCGTGACGTTGAGTGTGTCGAACGCGGTGCGGGTGCCGTCCATGCTGGGGCGGACCGTCGGATCCGCGCGCGACGAACTGAGCCGTCTCGGACTCGACGTGAAGGTGCGTCAGGTGACCGACACCGACCGATCACTGGTCATAGGCCAGAACCCGGGCAACGGCGATCTGGTGAAACCCGGGAGCACGGTCACCCTGGTCTCACTGCCCTGACCCCGCGGGAGCAGGGCAGTGAGGGTCTCTGATGCGGGCGGTCAGCCGCGCAGCATCTCCGCGACGAGGAACGCCAGTTCCAGCGACTGCTGAGTGTTGAGGCGAGGGTCGCACGCCGTCTCGTAGCGACCGGACAGGTCCAGGTCGGAGATGTCCTGCGCGCCGCCGAGGCATTCGGTGACGTTCTCACCGGTGAGTTCGACGTGGATGCCGCCCGGGTAGGTGCCGAGACCGTTGTGGACCTCGAAGAATCCCTGGACCTCGTCGACGATGCGGTCGAAGTGGCGGGTCTTGTAGCCGGTGGACGCCTCGTGCGTGTTGCCGTGCATCGGGTCGCACTGCCAGATCACCTGGTGACCGGTGGCCTGCACCTTCTCGATGATGGGCGGCAGCAGGTCGCGGACCTTGTTGTTGCCCATGCGCGAGATCAGGGTGAGCCGGCCCGGCTTGTTGGTGGGGTCGAGGCGTTCGACGTATTCGACCGCCATCTCCGGGGTGGTGCTCGGACCGATCTTCAGGCCGATCGGGTTCGACACGAGTTCGGCGAACGCGATGTGCGCTCCGTCGAGCTGACGGGTGCGGTCGCCGATCCACAGGAAATGGGCGGACAGGTCGTACAGCTTGGCGTGGTCGTCGTCGTTGTCGAGACGCAGCATCGCGCGCTCGTAGTCGAGGACGAGCGCCTCGTGGCTGGCGAAGATCTGCGCGTGGTGCAGGCTGGGATCGGTGACACCGCAGGCGTTCATGAACTGCAGCCCGCGGTCGATCTCCGCGGCGAGTGCCTCGTACCGGGCCCCGGCCGGCGACGAGGACACGAATTCGCGGTTCCAGTCGTGCACCTTGTGCAGGTCGGCCATGCCAGCGCCGGTGAGCGCGCGGACCAGGTTCATCGCGGCGCTGGCGTTCGCGTACGCCCGCACGAGCCGCGACGGGTCGTGAGCGCGCACGGCCTCGTCGGCGACGAGGGAGTTGATCATGTCGCCGCGGTACGACTGCAGGCCCAGCGCGTCGACGTTCGACGACCGCGGCTTCGCGTACTGACCGGCGATGCGCGCGACCTTGACGACGGGCAGGCTCGCTCCGTACGTCAGGACGACGGCCATCTGCAGCAGCGTGCGGATGTTGCCCTTGATGTGCGGTTCGGTGTTGTCCGCGAACGTCTCGGCGCAGTCGCCGCCCTGGAGCAGGAACGCCTCGCCGCGCGCGACCTGGGCCAGCTTCTCCTGCAGGGCCACGACCTCGCTGGCCACCGTGATCGGGGGCACGCTCTCGAGGACGGTCCGCATCGCAGCGGCCTGGCCTTCGGGCCACTGCGGCTGCTGGGCCGCAGGCTTGGCCAGCGCTGCATCGAGGCGCTCACGCATCTCGGTGGGCAGCGGCGGGAGTTCGGGCAAGCGGTCGATCGGCACGTCGACAGTCCAGTTCACCCATACAGGATATTCGTTCGACCTGACCGATGGCGAGTCAGGTCACCGGAGTGACCGCGCCGCCCGAACTGCCTCGAACTTCGCCAGGTTGTGCCGGGCGTCGGCGAGTGCGTCGTGAGCGTCGCCCGGTGCAGGTGGGAGCGCCGGGCTGCCGTGCTCCTCCCAGTACTGGCGGAGTTCGCGCGTGTACCGGGGCAGCGTCTGCGGAAGTTCCGTCATGTCGCCCCACAGCTGGCAGAGGGCGACGTGGTCGTAGGCGGCCACCCACGCCCACAGTTCGGGGACGATGCCGGGCCGCGGAATCAGGAACGCGTAGAGGTCGTCGCGAATGCGGGCGCGGCTCTTCCAGAGCGGCGACGACGGCTGCGGCAGCTTCGGCAGCACGTTCCTGCGGACCCACTTGCCCGCGCGGTCGGGATCGAACTCGGTGGACACCGCGTAGAATTCACGTCCGTCCTCCGCGACCACCCCGATCGACACCAGGTCGATCGTGCGACCATCCTCGATGAACTCGCAGTCGTAGAAGTAACGCACGCCCGCAAACTATGCCTCACCCGTCGGCGTCATCCGGATCCACCCCTACCTCGTGAAGGAGGCCTCGGTGAGCGCACGCTCCGACGGTCGACAGTCCGCCGCCCCTGTCGCGGACCCGCTCGACCGGCCGCGGGTGCCCGTGCATCTCCGCGTCGGCGGGCTCGTGATCCGCGTCCTCGTGCTCGCCGGGCTCGCTGTCGGATTCGCCTACAACCTGCTCGGGCTGCCCGGACTACGGGACTTCGGCTTCTACTACCGGCTCGATCTCGACGTCTACCGGCTGGGCGGTTCGGTGTTCCTGCACGGCCCGACGCTGTACGGGTCGATGCCAGCCACCCAGATGGGCAACTTCCTGCCGTTCACGTACCCGCCGCTGGCCGCGGTCGTGTTCAGTCCGCTGTCGACGGTGTCGCTGGCGACGGCCGGGACCGTCGTGACGGTGTTGTCGCTGATCGCCCTGTTCGGCGTGCTCGTCGTCACGCTCGACTCGCTGGGCATCGCACCCCGCACCACGCTGGTGTGGACGGCCCTCGGTGCGCTCGCGGTGGCGATGGCCCTCGAACCCGTGTCGTCGACCCTGGACTACGGGCAGATCAACATCCTGCTGATGCTGCTGGTCGCGGCGGACTGCCTGCCGAAGAAGACGCCGTGGCCCCGCGGCCTGCTGATCGGTCTCGCGGCGGCGGTGAAGCTGACACCGGCCGTGTTCATTCTGTATTTCCTGGTGCGCAAGGACTTTCGCTCCGCCGTCGTCACCGCGGTCAGCTTTCTTGCATTCAGTGCGGTGGGCGCGATCGCGACGTGGAACGATTCCGTCACCTATTGGACACAGACTCTGTTCGATTCCGATCGGATCGGCACACCGGCGTATCCCGCGAACCAGAGCATCACCGGTGTTCTCGCCCGGCTCGGCCTGAGCGACGGGATGCGCACCCCGATCTGGTTGCTGCTCAGCGTCGTCGTTCTAGGGCTGGTGATCGTCGCGATGGTGCGGGCACTGCGGGCCGGCGAGACGGCGCTCGCGCTGGGACTCAACGCCGTCCTCGGACTGCTCGTCTCCCCCGTGTCCTGGTCGCATCACTGGGTGTGGGCGGTGCCGGTCGTCCTCGTGCTCGGCGTCCTCGCCTACCGGCGCCGGAGTGCCGCCCTCGCGGTCACGGCCGCCGTCGGCGTCGTCGTCGTGAAGCTCGCCGCGCACTGGAAGCTCGGGGTGGGGCGCTGGAGCGGAACCCACTGGAATCTGTGGGATCAGTTCCTTGCGTCGTCCTACGTGTGGTGGGGGCTCGCCGTGGTGCTGGTCGCGATCTTCGCGTTCCGCACCCGCACCACGCAGCCCGACGAGGACGATCGGTCGGAGAACTCCGACGATCTGACCGTCCCCGTCGGCTGAGAGGTCGCGGCGGTCAGCTCGCCCGGGTGTCCGGCAGTCGCGTGACGGTGCTCGCATCGCTCTCCGGTGCCACGCCGGCCACCGGAGCCGGTGCGGAACCGTCCGCGGCGGGGGCCTTCTTCTTCAACGAGGCCGCGTAGATGTCGACGTATTCCTGACCCGACAGCTTCATCAGCTTGTACATGACCTCGTCGGTGACAGCCCGCTCGACGAAACGGTTGCCACCCATTCCCTCGAACCGCGAGAAGTCGATGGGTTCGCCGACGCGGATGGTGACCTTCGCGGGACGCCACACCCGGGAGCCGATCGGGTTGACCTTCTCCGTTCCGATCATCGCGACCGGGATGACCTTCACACCGGACTCGAGCGCCATGCGCGCCAGACCCGTCTTGCCCTTGTACAGGCGGCCGTCGGGCGACCGGGTGCCCTCCGGGTAGATGCCGAGCAGCTTGCCCTGCGAGAGGACCCGCAAGCCGGCGTTCAGTGCGTCCTGCGCGGCGTCGGCGCCCGTCCGGTCGATCGGCACCTGGCCGACCACCGAGAAGAACCAGCGCTGGAACGCACCCTTGAGTCCCGTCCCGGTGAAATACTCGCTCTTGGCGAGAAAAGTGATCCTCCGCGGCACACGCAACGGCAGGAAGAACGAATCCAGCACGGCCTGATGGTTACTCGCCAGAATGGCGCCGCCCTCCGCCGGAATGTTCTCCGTACCCTCCACGGTCGGCCTGCCCAACCCCCAGAGAACCGGCCCCAAAAACACGTACTTGAAGAGCCAGTACCACATGGCGTCCCTCCCGTTCACAACCCAAGCTTCGTTCGGCTCGACTCTACTTCGGGTGGGTGAGGGTCGCTACACACGGCGGGGAGGCCCGCACAACATCACACTCTGCGGGTTTACAGAGGTAGGCCGGGCGTCAACCCACCCGATCGGGCAGGACCGCCCGCGCGAGTTCGGCCGCCCCGATCATGCCCGCCGCCTCCCCCAGCTGGGTCGGCCGGATCCGGGCCAGCGGCCGGTGCCCGGCTCCCGTCGTCAGCGCCGCGTAGTGCTCGCGGGCCTCGTCGATGAACAGCGCAGAGGAACTCGCGACGCCCCCGGCGATCACGACGAGATCCGGGTCGTACACGTCACCGATGAGAGCCAGGCCGACCCCGAGCCACCGGGCGAAGTCCCGCATCGTCTCCAGCGCGAGCGGGTCGCCGTCCTGTGCGGCACCGGCGATCCGCCTGCCCGTCAGCACCCCGGGATCGACCGCCACTTCCCGCGCGAGGACGGTCGACGTCGCCGGATCCGCGGCGAGACGTTCGATCGCGGTGTCGACGAGGGCCGTCCCACTGCAGTACCGCTCCCAGCAGCCGTGCTTGCCGCACGCGCACGCGCGACCGTCGGGCACGACCTGGATGTGCCCGAGTTCGGGTGCGACGCCGTGGCTGCCGCGGTACAGCCGGCCGTCCGCGAGGAGCGCCGCCCCGATGCCCGTGCCGATCGCGAGCATCACCACGTTCCGGCCGCCCGCCGCCGCACCGAACCGGTGCTCGGCCCACGCGGCGGCGTTCACGTCGTGCTCGAGAATCACCGGCAGACCGAGGCGCTGCCCCAGGTCCCGGCCGATGGGCGCCCCCACCCACGGCAGATGCGGCGCGAACCGCACCGTCGTGCGGTCGGGGGTGATGAACCCGGCGACCGCCAGCCCCACCGCGGCGACGTCGTGCCGCGCCGACAGTTCCCGCACCGCCCGGTCCAGGCCGTTCTCCAGCGCCGTCGCCGACGCCGGGGTCGGCGACTGGAGCGAGTCGAGCACCTCGCCGGCCGAGTCGACCACCGACGCACGGATGCTCGTTCCACCCACGTCGATGCCGATGGTCAGCGCCGAGCCGGGGGTGCGATCGCTGCCCGTGCCTGTGCTCATGAAGATGATTGTGCCCATGCCGGATCGCCGACGTGCACGAGTCCGCCGATCCCGCCTGCGGCAGGCGCCGTCAGCGCTTGAACGTGATGGGGATCGGTTCGAACGCCGTGCCGCCGTCGGGTTCGGGCGTTCCGCCGCCGCCGCCCGGACTCGGTTCCGGAGCACCGGGGCCCGAGGGATCGTGATCGGTGTGCTCGTCGAGGATCTGCCTCAGCACGGCGATCAGCACGGACGCCTGGCCGGCGAGCAGGGTCACCAGATCGTGCTGCTCGCCGCGGATCAGGGCCGCGAGCGCGCACACCGGGCACCACGTGCATCCCGACCACTGGCCGGTGCCGGGGGCCGCTCCCGCAGCGTCCGCCGTGGCGTGCGGCGCCGCCGCGCGCTGGAGGATCGGCTCGAGACGGTCCAGGGCGGTCTCGGCCAGCGCCCGCAACTCCGCCAGCAACTGCGCGTGGTCGTCGTTCATACCGGCCACACCTGCGGGTCGGGCGTGAAGCGCACGACCAGATCGCTTCCGTCGAGTTCTGCGCCCGCGACGACGCACCGGCGGAGGACCGAGGCGAGGCGCACCCGGCGGCGCACCCCTTCCGCTCCCACGACCAAGTCGTCCTCCACTCGACCCAACGTGAGGGTCGACGGGTTCACGAGCGGCAGATACATCCGCATCGTGTACACAGAATCCACACCGGCCCCCGATTCCAGCCCCACCCGCACCGCAGGCGGGTTCTTCCCTAACACCGCAACCGCGTCCGTGTCGTCGGCATACAGCTCCCGGGCGATACCGCCGAGATCGGCCCACCCTACCGGCTCCGTCACCGACCGGGTGACCGAGAGGATCACCGTGGTGCCCGCGGAAGCGGTCAGCTCGGCGAGCACCCGCTGCTGCAGGGCACGCCGCCTGATCAACCATGCCACACCGGGATCATCGTGTCCTGCCGGCGAATCGAAGTGCGGCAGAAGGTTGTTCACCAGGATCGCATCGATGCGCAGACCGGACAGCGCAGCCACCGCGACGGTGCGCCGGGTCTCCGTCAGCACCACCCGCTCCGGCGTCGTCACCAGTCGCACAGTGGTTTTCGCGCGATTCGCGAGCAACTCCCGGACCTCGCCGACCGCGGCGACGACCTGTTCGATCAGCGACACCAGCATCACGAGGCGGGGGTCCGATCCCAGCAGCGCGGCGATGCGGCGGTGCTGCGGCCACACCCGTTCGAGGTACTCCAGTGTCATCGCGGGCGCGGCGAGCGTCCGGAGGCAGTCCGCGGTGGGCGGGCAGTCGACCACGACGGCGTCGTAGTCGCCCTCGGTGGCGAACCGGACGATCTCGCCAAGCCCGAGCACGTCCTGGACGCCGGGAAGCCCGGTCAGCTCCTCCGGTTCGAGCGCGGACAACTGCGCGCCGTGGTCGTGCGTGCCTGCGGCCGCGAGAACTGCTGCCAGGCTGCGGAATCTGTTCTCGAGCAACGTGAGGGTGTCGAGTTCGAGGACGTCGAGGGTGTCGGTCACGGACACGACGTCGCGGGCGGCGGCGATCCCGACCACGTCGGCAAGGGAATGCGCCTGGTCGAGCGAGACTAGGAGCGTCCGGTTCCCGGACTCGGCCGCCGCCTGTGCCGTCGCGGCCGCGAGCGTCGTCTTACCGACGCCCCCCTTCCCCACGAAGAACTGGACCCGCGCAGGTCCGGCACGGCCCTCGCTGCTCAGCCTTCCACCCGCTTCTTGAGTTCCTTGAGCGCGGTGTCGGTGATCGCCTTCTCCGCCTTGCGTTTGAACAGGCCGATCATCGGAATGGTGAGGTCGACGGTGAGCTCGTACGTGACGGTGGTGCCGCCGTCCGGTTCGTCCTCGAGGACGTATGAACCGAATTGCGACTTCTGGATCTCACCGGACTCGAGTTCCCAGCTGACCGACTTGCCGTCGGGCGCCCAGTCGTAACGGAGGACGTACGTGTCCTTGACCATGCCGGCGTCGAGCACGAAACGCACCCGGTCGGCGCGGCCGTTCTTTCCGGGTTCCATGACCTCGACGGATTTCGCGGCCGCCACCCACGCGGGGTATGCGTCGAAGTCGGCGATCACATCCATCACCCGGGCGGGCGGCGCCTCGATACTGATCGACCTCTTGGTCCTCTCGGGCATGGAGTGAACGCTTCCTTTCGCCTGGCCGACCCGCTCTCGATCGCGGGGCCACGCCGTTACCGGTTCCGTATGTCTGCGTGGTGCCCGACTATCACACACGATTCCCGCGCCCTGACACAATGCCGACCCCGCCGCGACGGCCGGATCGGGCTCAGGACGGCGGTTCTCCCGCTGCTCGACCGGCCTCGAGTTGCTTCTTCACCTCGAAAGACATCACCTTGCCCTCGACCCGCCTGCGGCGGTTGAGGGCGGCCAGATCCGGGGCGGGCTCGCTGCGCGCCGGTTCGGCGTGAAGGAAGTAGTGCACGATCGCTCCGTCCAGCACAGGCTCGAGCCACACTTCCATCGTGCCAGTGAGGGGTCCGGCCACGGTCCAGCGGATGCCCTTCTCGGCACGGTCCTCGCGCACGGCGAGGGTGAGATCGGGCCACCACCGGCGCCAGCGGGCAGGCTGCGCGATCGCCGCCGCGACCTGCTGCGGTGGGGCCGCGATGAACGTCTGATCTGCGACCTGAATGCTGCTCACGGCGACAAGCTTCACATACGGCCGTGGCGGGGTTCCGCGGTGCCCGCGAGCAGGCCTCTGACCACCCGCGTTCGGCCAGAAGGCGCAGCCGGCGGGGGAAGGTCTAAAGTTGGGAACGCAATCCTACTCGTCAGTATTTTCAGTGTCGGAGGTTTTCGTGCCCGAGTTCAGCGCGCCACAGTCGTTCACGATCGCGGAGGACGCGTCCGCGGTCGACTCGGTGTTCGCCCATGCCGCGGCCGACCCGACGCTGGTCGTGTACAAGCGCAAGATCGACGGACGATGGACCGACGTCACGGCCGCCGAGTTCGCCGCGCAGGTCACCGCGGTCGCCAAGGGACTCATCGCCATCGGCGTCCAGCAGGGCGACCGGGTGGCCCTGATGTCGGCCACCCGGTACGAGTGGCCGCTGGTCGACTTCGCGATCTGGGCGGCAGGCGGCGTCACCGTCCCGATCTACGAGACATCCTCCGCCGAGCAGGTCCGCTGGATTCTCGAGGACTCCGCCGCGATCGACCTCGTCGTCGAGAACGCGGCGCACGCCGCCACGGTCAAGTCCGTGGCCGCCGACGCTACCGCGCTCCGCGGCGTCTACCGGATCGAGGCGTCGGAAAGTGACCGCGGCGTCGTCGAGGAACTGACCGAACGGGGCGCCGGCGTTCCCGACTCCGAGGTTCGGGCCCGCGTCGCCGCGCTGAAGTCCAGCGATCCGGCCACCCTCATCTACACGTCCGGCACCACCGGCAGGCCCAAGGGCTGCCAGCTCACCCACGCCAACCTCATTGCGGAGTCGAAGGGCATCCTCGCTTCCAGCCTCGGCACCCTCCTGAAGACGCCCGGCGTCAGCACCCTCATGTTCCTGCCGATGGCGCACGTCCTGGCGCGCGCCGTCAGCATCGCGTCGTTCGACGCCGGCGCCGCACTCGGACACACCAGCGACATCCCGAACCTCGTGCCCACGTTCGGCGAGTTCCGTCCCGATTTCATCCTGTCGGTGCCGCGGGTGTTCGAGAAGGTGTACAACAGCGCCCGCGCCAAGGCCCACGGCGAGGGCAAGGGCAAGATCTTCGACGCCGCCGCCGAGACAGCCATTGCGTGGAGCGAGGCCCAGGACGACGGCGGCCCGGGGCTGGTCCTCAAGGCCAAGCACGCGCTGTTCGACAAGCTGGTGTTCTCGAAGCTGCGGGCCGCGCTCGGCGGCAAGTGCCAGCTGGCGATCTCCGGCGGCGCCCCGCTCGGCGCGCGCCTCGGCCACTTCTTCCGCGGCATCGGCATCACCATCTACGAGGGCTACGGCCTCACCGAGACATCCGCGGCGTTCGCCGTCAACACGATCGGCGAGCAGAAGGTCGGGTCGGTCGGCAAGCCCCTCGCGGGCAACTCGGTTCGCATCGCCGACGACGGCGAGATCCTGCTGTCGGGGCCGGTCGTCTTCGGCGGCTACTGGCGCAACGAGAACGCGACGGCCGACGCGATCGAGAACGGCTGGTTCCACACCGGCGACCTCGGGTCGGTCGACGCGGACGGCTACATCACCATCACCGGCCGCAAGAAGGAGATCATCGTCACAGCGGGCGGCAAGAACGTCTCCCCTGCCCAGCTCGAGGATCACCTGCGTGCCCACCCGCTGATCAGCCAGGCCATCCTCGTCGGCGACCAGCAGCCGTTCATCGGCGCGCTCATCACCATCGACGCCGACGCACTGCCCGCGTGGAACGAGCGCAACGGCAAGCCCGCGGGCACGACAGTCGCGGATCTGCTCGCCGACGCCGACCTCACGGCCGAGATCGACGAGGCCGTCGCCGAGGCCAACAAGCTCGTGTCGCACGCGGAGGCCATCAAGAAGTTCCGGGTCCTGCCCGTCGACTTCACGGAGGAGACCGGCGAGCTCACGCCGACGATGAAGCTCAAGCGCAACGTGGTGCACGACAGCTTCGCCGACGACATCGCCGCCCTCTACGCCAAATAGTGCCTGCGGCTCGTGAGTACTTATCAACCGCCCGCGGTTGATGTGATGGAAAAGGGGCGGGGGGCTCCCGCTCCTCATGGTTCCCAGCGGACGCTGGGGGTGTCAGACCC
>NZ_WXYH01000178.1:1456-2626 GCF_009872365.1 Rhodococcus sp. T7 | reverse complement strand
CACCGTCCCGCGCAGCGGCACCCGATCCTGTTCGGTGGCCCACCCGATCAGCTTGTCGACGGCATTGTGCCGGCCGACGTCCTCCCTGACCGCGAGCAGTTCCCCGGACCGGGTGAACAACCCCGCCGCGTGCAAACCCCCGGTGGTGTCGAACACCTTCTGCGCCGCCCGCAACCGGTCCGGCAACTCCGCGATGGTCGCCGCCGCCACCCGCACCGTGTCGGTGGCCGGGGAATGCCGGGTCCGTTGCCGGATCGCGTCGAGGGACGCCTTCCCGCACACCCCGCACGAGGACGTGGTGTAGAAGTTGCGTTCGATGCCCATGTCCGGCAGGAACACTCCCGGCGCCAGGTCCACATCCAGCACGTTGTAGGTGTTGACGCCGTGCTCGTCGACGCTGTTGCAGTACCGTATCGACGCAATATCGGCGCGCCCGGTGATGATGCCCTCGGTCAGCAGGAAGCCCTGCGCCAACTCCACATCCGAGCCGGGGGTCCGCATCGTCACCGCCAACGGGGTGCCGTTCACCCGGATCTCGAGCGGTTCCTCCACCACCACCGTGTCCGGGCGGGTCGAGTGCCGGGTGTCGGTGATCCGGGTGACCGGGGTCCGGGTCGTCACCCGCCCCACCGGTCAGCCCCGCTTCTCGAGGCGGATGGTGACCGCCTTCGACACCGGCGTGTTCGACTTGCGCGCGACGTGATCGAGCGGGATCAGCGGATTCGTCTCCGGGTAGTAGGCGGCCACATTCCCGACCGGCGTCGGGTAGGGCACCAACCGGAAATCCTCCGCCCGCCGCTCCTCCACGCTGCCGTCCGCCGTCGTCCATTCGGAGACCAGGTCCACCCGATCCCCCGCCGCGTACCCGAACGACTCCAGGTCCTCGGCGCTGATGAACAGCACCCGCCGACCACCCTTCACGCCGCGGTAGCGGTCGTCGAGACCGTAGATGGTGGTGTTGTACTGATCATGCGACCGCATGGTCTGCAGGATCAGCTTCCCCGCCGGCACCGGCACCCAGGACAGGTCGTTGACCGTGAAATTCGCCTTCCCCGTGCCGGTGTCGAAGCGGCGCTCGTCCCGCGGGGGGTGCGGCAACCCGAACCCGTCGGGCCGGCGCACCTTCCGGTTGAAGTCCTCGAACCCCGGGATCACCCGGGCAATGGAATC
>NZ_WXYH01000178.1:0-1393 GCF_009872365.1 Rhodococcus sp. T7 | reverse complement strand
TGTCGGTGCGGCCCAGCGACGGCAGGATCAGTGCGGCCTGCCCGGTCACCAGGTGCGAGCGGTTCAGTTTCGTCGACACCTGCACCGTCAACGCACACCGGCGCAGCGCGGCCTCGGTGGTCTCGGTGTCCGGGGTCGCGGAGACGAAGTTGCCGCCCATCCCGATAAACACCGACGCCCTGCCGTCGCGCATCGCCCGGATCGAATCGACCGCATCGAACCCGTGCTTACGCGGGGAGGTGATGCCGAATTCGGTATCCAGGGCGGTCAGGAAGGATTCGGGCATCTTCTCCCAGATGCCCATCGTCCGGTCACCTTGGACGTTCGAGTGGCCGCGCACCGGGCACACCCCGGCGCCCGGTTTGCCGATCATCCCCTGCAGCAGCAGCAGGTTCACCGCGTCCTGGATGGTCGCGACCCCGTGGGTCTGCTGGGTCAATCCCATCGCCCAGCAGATGATGGTCTTCTTCGATCCGATCAACGCGTCCGCGGTGGCCCGGATCTGCTCGAGCGTCAGCCCGGTGGCCTGCACTACCGTGCCGAGATCGACCTGCTGCAGGTGCGCCGCGCACTCCTCGAACCCGGCGGTGTGCCGGTCGATGAACTCCCGATCCAGCACGGTGCCCGGTGCCGCGTCCTCCGCCTCGAGCAGCAACCGGCCCAACCCCTGGAACAACGCCTGGTCGCCGCCGATCCGGATCTGCAGGAACTCGTCCGCGATCTGGACCCCGTCGCCGACGACGCCGTGCACCTTCTGCGGGTCCTTGAACCGCAGCAGTCCGGCCTCCGGGAGCGGGTTGATCGCGATGACCTTCGCGCCGTTGCCCTTCGCCTTCTCCAGCGTCGAGAGCATCCGCGGATGATTGGTCCCCGGATTCTGCCCGGCGATCAGGATCAGGTCGGCGTTCTCGATATCGGGGACCGACACCGACCCCTTCCCGATCCCGATCGTCTCGACCAACGCCGATCCGGAGGATTCGTGGCACATGTTCGAACAGTCCGGCAGGTTGTTCGTCCCGAACGCCCGGATCATCAGCTGATACAGGAACGCCGCCTCGTTCGACGTGCGCCCGGAGGTGTAGAACACCGCCTCGTCCGGCGACGCCAGAGCGCGCAGTTCCCCGGCGATCAGCGCGAACGCCGCGTCCCACCCGATCGGCTCGTAATGCGTGGCCCCCGGCAGCAGGACCATCGGATGCGTCAACCGGCCCTGCTGGCCCAGCCAGAACTCGGTGCGACCCAGCAGATCCGCCACCGAATGCTCGGCGAAGAACTCCGGTGTCACGGTGCGGGTGGTGGCCTCCTCGGCGACCGCCTTCGCGCCGTTCTCACAGAACTCCGCGTGCTTGCGGTGCCCGGGGGTTTCCGGCCACGCGCAGCCCGGGCAGTCGAA
>NZ_WXYH01000177.1:0-2645 GCF_009872365.1 Rhodococcus sp. T7 | reverse complement strand
AGCATTCCCATGCCCTTGTTGCCCCACACTTCGGTGCCCTGGGCGTAGCTCTGCAGGATGGTCATGATCACGATTCCACGAGATCCGTAGTGCGAGTACAGCTTCGGCAGCTGAGTCCAGCGGACCACGTTGGCTGCTTCGTCCAAGGCGGCGAGCAACGGCACTGGTAGCCGCCCACCTTTCGACCGGGTGGCCAGTTCCTCCGCGGCCTCGCAGATCGCGACGGTCAGCGCGGTCACCAGCGGGCCGGCGGACCCGTTGCCCTCACGGGAGAGCAGGTAGATGGTGTCGGTCGAGCGGACGAACTCGCGGGGATCGAAATGCGGTATCCGTGGCCCCTGTCCGTCGGTCGACACCCACGGCCGGATGGACTGCATCTTCAAGCAGCGGATCATTTTCCGGGCCGTGCCGAAGACGCCGCCGCGCTGTTTCGCCGGAGCGTTGTACTGGCCGCTGAGTCCGGATGCGTGCAGGTCGTAGCCGTGTTTGCGGAGAATGTTGACCGGTTCGACGTTCGTCTCCTCGGTCACCCACGTGTACACCTGGGTGATCGGCATCTTCGCAGACGCCGCCGCCAGAAACAGAGCGGTGAGCAGGTCCTGGCCCTCCGGGTCGAAGAAGGAATCCTTCTTCGCGTCCAGGCCGTCGTCACCGGCAGCGAAGTGCGCGGCCAGGTCCGCGGCCCGGACCTCGTCGGTCACCCACGACAGCGGATCCCACCACCAGGTGTTCTGCCCGTCAGCGACCTTCTGCGGGTCGAAGATCCACACCTTCCCGCCCTTGGCTTCACGCGGGTCGCGGGTGGCATCGACCACGTCCCGCTTGTTCGAGGTGGTCAACACCGCACCGGGCGCCTCGAGGATCGCCGGAATCACCCGAGAACTGCTCTTTCCCGAGCGTGGACCCCAGATGTCGACGTGCATGTCCTCGTACTTGGCGTACAGGTTCTGCCCTGACAACAGGTGCTTGCCGATCGGAACCCCCGGTGCCGCATTCTCGGCGAGGACGACGCCCAACCGGTCCGACTCCGTTCGGCACTGCTTTTCGGTCAGCGATCCCACGTCCCGCAACCGGCCCATGTGCTTGGCCTTGTCGTCGACGCGGGTGCGCTTGCCACGGCTGCTGGCCAGGAGCACCAGGATCACGGCCGCCGCCGCCAGCACCAGCACCGTGTACACCGCGATGATCACCGTCGCGGCCGTCGACCACCCCAGATGTCCCTTCACCAGGTGGATCAGGACCACCACCGGGTTCGCAGACACCTCCTGATCGGTGCCGAAGCGCAGCGCCAGCATCACACCGCCACCGACCACTCCGACAACGGCTATGACCGCACCGATCAGATACAGCTCCCGGGCCGAGTTCACCGGATCCTTCACACCACGCTCACTCATCGCGCTCCCCCTCCCGAGTCCCGCATGTCAGGTTGAGGTCCAGCGGGGCCGCCTGGGCATGTAGTTCGCGGGCACGAGCGAAGACCGTGTCCACGTCGTTGCGGGCCCCGTCATAGAACTCGGCCAACCGCACCGCGGCGTCGCCCAACCCGAACCTGTCGAGGGTGAACACCGCTTCGACGTCGGCGCAATCGGCGAGCCACCCGCCGATGCGGGATCGGTGCTCCTGCCATGAGCGTGCGTCGATCGACGCGGCCAGCGCCATCAGGGCGAGCAGTCCCTCCGCCTGCTCGCCGTCCTCCGACCACGCTGTTACCGCGTTCGCATCGAGCGTCGCTGAACGTGTTGTCATCACTGCCCCTATGTCATTACCGCGAAAAACCGTCGACAGTGCCGTCATCCCTGCGCTCGCAGTGCGGTGCGGGTGCGCGACCACGACAGAATGCGACCGACGAGCTCCTCTGTGGGGCCGCCGCGGTCGAACCAGCCGCTGCGCGTGCCCATGATCAGCACGTGGCAGATCATCGCGGGCAGCAGAATCTGCGCCCACGCGGTCAGGGACGACAGCAGCGAGACACGGCCCGCATCGGCGGCCAGCCACGCGCACCCGAACAGCACCCCAGCGCCGAGAACCACCAGAGAGGCGAAGGCTTGCGGATATTCCGTACGCGCAGGGTTCACGCCGTTGCGGGCAAACGCCGCCGATACGACCAGTGCGGACACCGAAAGAACCGCCGTCATCATCATCAGCAACAGCACCCAGCCAGCGGTGCGGCCGCCTGCCCCGACTTCGATCGCCGCCGCATACACCGCTTTCGAGGCTTCGGCGAACGTGCTGACCGAGTGATCACCCCAGTTCTCCAAGTTCTGGGTGGCCACGTAATCGACGTCAGCGAACCGGGGCAGCCCCAAAATCCATGCTGCCCACACCGCTGTCATCGCGGCCATGATCAAAGGCTGCGACCACCGCAACACCGGACGGACCCCGAACGTCCACCCTGCGCTGACCCCGATAGCAACCGACATCATCGCTCTGCCGGTCTTGACGGTCAAAGAATCGCTCATTGCCTGCCTTCTTTCGGTTGAATACGGTTGTAGTGGTGCACCATTCGTGCCTAGCTGGGTTCGATCGGTTGGCATTGGGGCCGTCCTCGCATGCGTCGACGCGATGCCCCGGCGTCAGTGGACGGTCAGTGCGCTCACCCGCCACACCCCGAGACGGGTGGCTGTCATGTAGACCGCCAACGTGGA
>NZ_WXYH01000176.1:0-89733 GCF_009872365.1 Rhodococcus sp. T7 | reverse complement strand
GACGGTCGGTCTTCGCGGCGGCGATGGAGTATCCACCGCCGCCGCAGATGCCGAGCACGCCGATCCGGTCGGCGTCGACGTAAGGGAGAGCGACGAGGTGGTCGACGACGTAGCTGAAGTCCTGGACTCGTTGCGTGGGGTCTTCGATGAATCGGGGTTCGCCGCCGCTGGCGCCCTGGTAGCTGGCGTCGAATGCGATGACTACGTACCCGGCGTCGGCGAGGGCGGTGCCGTACACGTTGCCGGACGTCTGTTCCTTGCAGCTACCGATCGGGTGCGCGCTGAGGATGGCGGGGTATTTCTCGGTCTGGTCGAATCCTGGCGGGAAGTAGATGTCCGCCGCGATGTCCCAGTACGGGGTCTTGACGCTGACGGTCTCGATGCTCTCCGTGGCCATGAACTGATGTCCCTTCGTCGTCCGCCGGAGCCCGACGGTCTGAATCTCAGGGGGTCGTGGACGATGTCCTCGACCCGCACTCATCACTCTGCTGCGATCCGCGGGGCCGTACCAGAGGCCGGTTATCGGGGGTACCGGCAGCCTCTCCCTCGGACCGTCGGAGGTCCCTAGGCTGCAGGTATGGAGATCGCCAAGGAGATCAAGGACTTCCTGACGACCCGTCGCGCACGCATCACGCCCGACCAGGTGGGCCTGCCCACCGGCGGCCGACGTCGGGTCGCCGGGCTACGTCGCGAGGAGGTCGCACTGCTCGCCGGAGTGAGCGCGGAGTACTACGTACAGATCGAACGCGGCGGCGTGTCGGGCGTGTCCGACGAGGTGCTGGAGGCCATCGCGACCGCACTGCGACTCGACGACGAGGAGACGAAGCACCTGTTCACCCTCGCCCGCGCCGCGGCCACGAAGCCCCGCAGGCGTAAGCCCGCCCGGGCGCGCGTCGAGATGCCGGAGCCGGTCCAGGCGCTCGTCGATGCGATGATCACCGCCCCCGCCGTGGTGCAGAACGGTCACCTCGACATCGTCGGCGCCAATGCGCTCGGTCGCGCGCTCTACGCCGACGTGTACGACCGCGTGGACGGCCCGCCCAACCTGGCCCGGTTCATCTTCCTCGACCGCCGCGCCGACGAGACGTTCCCCGACTGGAACAACGCCGCCGACGACGCCGTCGCGATGTTGCGGGCGGAGGCGGCGCGGTCGCCGTACTCGGCGGCGGTCACCGGTCTCGTCGGCGAGCTCGCCACCCGCAGCGACGAGTTCCGCACTCGCTGGGCAGCCCACGACATCAAGGCGCACCGCCGCGGAACGAAGCGGTTCCATCATCCGGTCGTCGGCGACCTGACGCTGCGTTTCGAGGCGCTCGAGGTGGCCAGCGCCGCCGGTCTCACCCTGTACGGTTTCACCGCGGCGGCGGGTTCCTCCTCGGAGGAGGCCCTCCGCCTGCTGTCCAGCTGGATCGCCACCGACAGCGCCGCACATCAGCATTCCTGAAGCGGGCAATTCTTGCAGCGGGCTACGGCGAGTTCAGGATTCGCTCGGCGACGCGTCCCTGCTGAGGGTCACGGCCACCGCGAGGAGGATGAGGACCAGTGTGAGGACGACGGCGTAGGACGGCAGCCAGTACGCCGCGACGGCGGCCGACCCGAGCACGGCGGCGCCGACGGCGCGCGGAACCCAGCCGGTGTGGGTGGTGAGCCGGAAGTAGATCGCGTGCGAGAGCAGGTAGATCGCCGGACCCGCGAGCATCAGCACACCTCCGATCCCTGCCCGGTCGTCGCCTGCGTGGGCGAGCACCAACTCGCTGCCCGCGGCGAACATGACGAGTCCGGTGACGACGCCGTAGATCACGTTGATCCCGATGTGCACGGATCGGATCGGGTTCTCGGTGGCGGCGATATGACTTTCCACGAGCTGTTCGGCGCGCCCGAAGTAGACCGCCCACAGGCAGACGAGCGCGACGAAGCACCCCGCCGCCAGCGCCAGCGTCAGCGCGTCGGAATGATGGGCGGCAATGACGCGTCCGAGGGTCAGGACCGTCTCGCCCAGCAGGATGATGAGGAACAGTCGCATCCGCTCGAGCATGTGCTCGGCGTCGAACGGAAGTTGCTGCGTTCGTGTGCCCCCGCCCGGCAGTGGGTGCGCGCTCCAGGTGCCGACGAGGTCGACGAGTGCGGCCACCGCCCACAGCCACAGGCGCCATTCCGGGTCGACTGCGGCGCCGGCCACCCAGAACGGCGCCGAGACCGCGAACCAGATCAGCACGTGCCGGAAGTGCCTGCGGAGGCTGGGCGTCGGGGCGGTGGCCGCCGCGTAGACGGCGGGGCCGATCAGCGCCAGCAGCATGGGAACGATGAAGAGCCAGGGATTTTCGTCGAAGGCGTGCCCGATTCCCGCGTTCATGAACAGGCCGAGGCCCATCACCGTGATCGTCACGGCGCGGGTGGCCGTGCGTTCGATGTCGAGGAGGGTGACCTCGAATGTGGTGAACGCCCAGACCCCGCACACCGCAACGAGTGCCACGAGGGTTTCGGCGGCGCCGTGCCAGGTCAGGTGGTCGACGAGATGGTGCGTGAGCTGACCGATCGCCAGCACGAACACGAGGTCGAAGAACAGCTCGAGCGGCGAGACCTCACGGTGGGTGCTGCGCGCTTGCCTGACCATCATGGATTCCTCCTCGGCGACCGAATCCTATCCGGCGGTGTCGAGGCGGACGGCCGTTTCGGCGGCGCTGCCGGCGATCCCACCTTGACATCCACCGAACGGTGGATAATGTATTATATTGTTACTCGCGACACACGGAGGCATGCCCATGCAGCACAAGCCGCTCGACGGGATCCGCATCCTGGAGATCGGGGGGTACATCGCCCTCCCGTTCGCCACGTCGATCCTGTGCGCGCTCGGCGCAGAGGTCGTGAAGGTGGAGAAACCCGTCGTCGGAGAGGACTTCCGCCGCCACCAGAACGACGGCAGCCCCTACTTCCGCCAGTACAACACCGGAAAGCGGAGCCTGTCGATCGACCTGAAGCGGCCCGAGGGCGTCGCGCTGGTCAAGGCCCTCGTGCCGCACTTCGACGTGGTCCTCGAGAACCTGCGGCCCGGTAAGTTGGCGGCGCTGGGCCTCGGACCCGAAGACTGCCGCGCACTGCGATCCGACCTCGTCTACGGGTCGGTGACCGGATTCGGTTCCGGTGGCCCGCTGGCGAGCCGCCCCGCCTACGACACGATCGGGCATGCGTTCGGCGGTCTCTACTCCCTGTTCGGCGACGACGCCCGGCCACAGCTGGCCGGCGGGCTGAGCGCGGACCTGATCACCGGTTTGAGTACGGCCACGGGCGTCCTCGCGGCGCTGGTCGGACGGCTGCGCACCGGCTCGCCGCAACACGTGGAGACGTCGATCATGGAGGCCGTCAGCGTTCTGGCGACCGACGGGATCACGCAGTCCTTCGAACTGGGATACGACCCGAGCAGGCAGAGCAGGCATCCGCAGGCGCAGAACTTCTGCGTCAAGACCGCCACCGGGGAGTACCTGGCGGTCCACCTGTCGTCGTCGCAGAAATTCTGGCGCTCGCTGTGCACGACGATGAACCGGGTGGATCTCACCGAGGATCCCCGCTTCGCCGAGTACCGCCCCCGGGAGTCGAATTACCACGAGCTGGCCAAGATCGTCGAAGCCGAGTTCGAGCAGCAGTCGCTGCAGCATTGGGAGGACGCCCTGTCCGCTGCGGACGTGCCGTTCGCCCCGGTGCTGTCGATGACCGGATTCGTCGAGCACGAGCAGGTGGAATGGCTCGAACTGGTCGAACGGCAGCAGGACGGGCTGGCGCTGATCCGGCCGCCGTGGCGGTTCGCGGGCGAACGCCCCGATCGGGCGGGCACCGCGCCGCGGGTCGGCGCCGACAGCCGTGACGTCGCCTCGGAGGTGTACGCCGCCGCGCAGATCGACGACCTGGTGCAGGCGGACGTTCTGTTCGTCGAACCCTGAGCCCGATCGTGCCCGGGGCACACACAAATTCCGTAGGCGCATAACTTCCGTATTCGAACGACGATGGGTGAGTAATCGATGTCTGCCGATGTATCGACCGAGGGGATCGTGGTGGGTCCCGTCGACGACGAGTCCGCCGTGCTGGAGAACCTGCTGGCGACCCGGTGGAGTTGCCGCGCGTTCGAGCCGCGCGAGGTTCCCCGACCGCTCATCGAGCGCATGTTCACGCTGGCGCAGCGGTCCGCGTCGTGGTGCAACACGCAGCCCTGGCAGGTCGTCGTGACCAGCGGTGCGGGAACCGGGCGATTCCGCGACGGTCTCGCGGAGTACGCGAGCGGGCACGGTGCCGCCTTCGAATTCGATCCGCCCGCGGAGTACCGCGGCGTCTATCGAGACCGGCGCCGGGCGAGCGGGTGGCAGTTGTATCAGGCCGTGGGGGTCGAACGCGGTGACCGCGCCGCGTCCGCGCGTCAGTCGTTCGAGAACTTCCGCCTGTTCGGCGCTCCGCACGTCGCGATCATCACGACCGACGCCGAGCAGGGCGTGTACGGCGCGGTGGATTCCGGGCTCTACCTCGGCACCCTCCTGCTCGCGGCCCGGAGCCTGGGGATCGCAGCGATCCCGCAGGCCGCCCTGGCGAGCCAGTCGCCCTTCATCCGTGAGCATTTCGGCATCGCGGACGACCGCAAGATTCTGGTGGGGATCTCCTTCGGCTACGCCGACCTCGACCATCCGGCGAACAGCTACCGGACCGCACGCGCGACGCTCGACGAGGTCGTCACCTGGCAGGACCGGTAGCGTCCTATTCGGTTGCCGTGGACGGTGTATCGGTCAGGGCGTGATCGGTCTCGGCCACGATCGCGAGCAGTCGCAGGGCCTGCTCGGAGGGGGACTCCGGTTCCGCGGTGTATCCGACGAGGGACAATCCGCCCGCGCCGGTGATGTCGAAGACGTTGTAGGTCAGCGACAGGTCACCAACGTCCGGATGCCGGAACTGTTTGACGCCGTGCCGATGAGCCTTCACGTTGTGGGTGGCCCAGCGGGTGCGGAATTCCTTGCTCCGCGTGGCGAGTTCGCCGACGAGCCCGGTGACGACGGTCGAGTGGGGTGAGTGTGCGGCCTCCACCCGCAGCAGGGCCACGGCGTCGTCGGCCGATGTGTTCCACTCCGGGAACACATCGTCGGCGTGCGGGTCGAAGAAGATGAACCGGACGAGGTTCGGCACTCCCGTCGCCCGCGCGAAGACCGGCGCGTACAGCGTGCGGCCGAGCGGGTTGGCGGCGACGATGTCGAGGTGCCCGTTCAGCACGATCGCCGGCGAGTCGACCATGCCGTCGATCAGCGCCTGTACGCCGTCGGGGATCTTCCGGTCGACCCGCCGCGGGGCCCGCGCGGCGCCCGTCGACGTGCCGGCGGCCCGCACGAGGTCGAACAGGTGCGCCGTTTCTTCCTCGGTGAGCCGCAGTGCCCGGGCGACGGCGTGCAGAACGTCGTCGGAGACTCCGGTGACGTTCCCGCGTTCGATCTGGGTGTAGTACTCGATGCTGACCCCGGCCAACTGCGCGACCTCTTCACGCCGCAGGCCCGGCACCCGGCGTCGCCGGCCGGGCGGCAGACCGACCTGCCCGGGGGTGATCTTCGCCCGCCGGGTCATCAAGAACTCTTTGATGTCCTTGGCGATGTCCATGGATTCACAGTAGGAACAAGACCCCGGCGCCGGGAAGGGTCAGGGTGTCAGCGGCAGGAGCAGGGAGGCGACGACGTCGTCCACCTTGTCGAGGTACAGCACGTCGTGAATCATCGTGTCGACCACCTGCTCGTCCAGCGGATGCACCGAGTACGGGACGCACTTGCGGAACTTGTCGACGAAGTCCTGCTCGCTGAACGCGTTGTTCGGGTGCCCCTTGACGTAGACGTGTTCGGTGGTGATCGTGCGGCCGTCGCGCAGCGTGGTCGTGAGCCGCGCGCCCCAGTCCGACACCGACGGGTCCTCGGCGGCGGAAATCCTCGACATCAGCTCCCGGACGTCCTCACGTTGCCGTGCCTCGTCCGTGTAGGACTGCACGAAGACACTCTTGTCGATCGCGGCGGTCGCGACGGCGTACGGGAGGCTGAACTGACATTCGGGGACCGTCCGTGGGTGCCACTTCACGTCGGTCGGTTCGCACACGGCCCGCCAGCCGGAGGTGGAGACGTCGATGTGGACGGTGGCGATGTCGTCGGGGCCGAAGCCGTGGGTGCGCATCTGATCCAGGATGCCGTCGATGGAGGAGTGCGAGAAGTAGCAGGCGCTGTACCCCTTGGTGGTGATGTTCGTCGTCTCCCAGCGCTCGCCCAGATCCCGGGTGAGCGGCTCGGGATCCGTCTCCCAGCGGGCCGTGCGCAGGTAACCGTTGGGTCCGGTCAGCACCTCCCGGCGGGGGCCGGTGATGCCCTTCTCCGCGAGGAGGCAGGCGGTGATCGCCGATTGGCAGACGAGGCCGTGGTGCACCCGGACCATCAGGGTGGCCGGCGCGTAGATCGCCATCGTGTGCGGCTGCGTCATCGTGCGGGCGATGCCCTGGGCATTCTCGAGCAGCTCCTGGGAGAAACCGAGAAGTTTGCCGACGGCCGCGACGGCCCCGAAGATGTAGTGGCCGCCGCAATCGTGGGACTTCACGGCGGTACTGATGACCTTGTAGGCCGAGCCCACGCGGATCAGCGTCTCCTGCCCGACGACCAGCGCCGTAAGGAATTCCTTCCCCGTGACGTCCGGCCGCAGCCCGGTGGCCGCCAGCAGACTGGCCACGATGTATTCGCTGATGTGCCCTGCTTCTTCGTGAAGATCGCCGCAGTCCATCGCGCGGGGCATCGGGCCGATCGCCAGCGCCGCCTCCGCTGCGGGAACGCGGCCACCGTAGAACGGCAGGACCGACTGCGGTGCGCCGCCCTTGTCCTTGACCAGATCCACGATCGCCGGGATCCCGTCCATCCCGGAGCCGCCGATCATCACGGCCATACAGTCGAGCAGGGTGTGCTTGGCATGCCGGACGACCTCGGCGGGGAGATCGTCGTAGTCGGTCTGCACCGCCATACGGCACAGGGTGCTCATCGGATCTTCCGAGTTCTGGATCGCGAACTTCGTCATGTCGTCCCTCTTCCGCGTCGAGATGTCGCTGTCGGCAACGCAAGTCGGCGTCCCGGTTCATGTCAGAACGTCGCGCATGTCCCGGCTCGGGGATAGGGGGATTCTCGCCTACCGAGAAGGGGAGTCCGGTCAGGGCACCTCGGTCGCGTGCCGGATCTGCTGCTTCAGCAGCGCCAACCGTGGGAGGTCGGCGGTGCGCGTCGCACGGGAGATGCCGAGAGCGGTGGCGTGCAGCGCGGGCAGCAGGGTCGACGGCGTCTCGCTGTCGAACGCGGTGGTGACCGACAGCGCGCCGATCGCGGTGCCGTCGTCGGCGAGGATCGGCACCGCGACCGCCGTCGAGTCGGGGGAGATCCAGCGGCGGGCGACGACGTAGCCGGTGCGCCGGGTCTCGTTCACGATCCGCAGCAGTTCGGTCCGGTCGACGACGGTGTGCTCGGTGAATCGGGTGATCTTGCCGGTAGCGAGGATGTGCTCTCGCATCTCCGGCGGAGAGAACGCCACCAGCACAATGCCCGGGGACGACGCCAGCGCGGGAAGCCGCACACCCGGCTGAGTCACGTTGGTGACACCCGGTTGCCGGGTCGTCAGCGTTTCCAGGTTGAGGACGTCGTTGCGGTCCAGCACCGACAGCAGGGTGGGGGCCTGCACCGCCGACCGCAGGTCCTCCATGTACGGGAGGGCGACTTCCCGGAGCGTGAGGGCACTCGACGACCGGGCCACCACCTCCCACAGTCGTGTGCCGATCCGCAGTCTGCGGTCGGGATCACGTTCGAGGAAACCCACGTCGACGAGTTCGGCCACGATCCGATGCGCCGACGGCATCGGGATCGCGGTCCTGCGCGCGATCTCCGACGCCGTCAGGGGGCCGCCCGCCCCCTTGAACGCCTCGAGCACCTCGACGACCCGCTCGATCATCGACTCACCGCGGGCGGGCATCGGTCCTCCTCGGTGTCGAGCGGGTCGTGAGTGCTAGTCGAGGTTGATGTAGACGGCCTTCGGGTACAGGTAGCCCTCCACGTGCTCTTTCGCTCCCTTCCAACCGTAACCGCTCATCTTGGTGCCGCCGAACCCGATGGCCGGGTCGAGGACGCCGTAGCAGTTCACCCAGATCGTTCCGGCCTTGATGCTCTGCGAGACCTTGTGCGCCGTGGACAGACTGCGGGTCCACACACCGCCCGCCAGGCCGAACGGTGTGTCGTTCGCGAGTCGCAGTGCGTCGTCCATGTCGTCGAACGGGATGACCGACGCGACCGGACCGAAGATCTCCTCTCGGGCAATCGTCATGTCGTTCGACGCGCCGGAGAACACGGTCGGCTCGACGAAGAAGCCCGATGCCAATTCGCCGCCGAGACGCTTGCCGCCGCTCGCCAGTTGCGCACCTTCGCCGCCGCCGACGTCGATGTAGTGCATGACCCGCTCGAGCTGCCGCTCGGAAATCAGCGGACCCAACTGGGTATTCGGGTCGAGACCGTCTCCCACCCGGATGGTCTTCGTGAACTCCTGCATGCGCTCGACGAACTCGTCGTGGATCGACCGCTGCACGAAGATCCGTGTGCCCGCGACGCAGACCTGCCCGCTGTTGGTGAACACACCCATCGCGGCGCCGGGCACGGCCTTGTCCAGATCTGCGTCGGCGAACACGATATCGGGTGATTTGCCACCCAACTCCAGTTGCAGGCGCTTGAGGTTGCCCGCCGACGCGCGGACGATGGTCTGGGCCGTGCCGATGGATCCGGTGAACGCGATCCGGTCGACGTCCCGGTGCTCGGCCAGGGCCTGGCCCGCGTCGGCGCCGTACCCGGTCACGACATTGATCACGCCCTCGGGCACACCGGCTTCCATCATCAGCTCGGCCACCCGCAGCACCGACAGCGAGGCGTCCTCGGCAGGCTTGAGGACGGCGGTGCATCCGGTGGCGAGCGCCGGACCGAAGATCCACCACAGGCCGATCAGCGGACCGTTCCACGGGATGATGCCGCCGACCACTCCGACGGGGGCGAGGGACTTGAGGGTGAGGAAATCCCCGGGAAGCGAATTCGGGGGCGTCGCCACGGTGGCGGCGTCGCATTGGGAAGCGAAGAACTGCAGCACCTGTGAGGTCCACTCGGCGAGCCCGGTGGTCCGCTTCAGCGGCGCCCCCATGTCCAGGGTCTCGATCATCGCCAACTCGTCGAAATTATCGAGGATGACGTCGTGGATCTTCAGGATCAGCTTGCGGCGCTGATGCGGAGTCCACCGACTCCATTCACCCTCGAAGGCGCGGCGGGCAGCCGAGACGGCGAGGTCGACGTCCGCGGCGTCGCCGCCTGCGATGCGGCAGAGTACCTGCCCCGTCGCCGGATTGACGGTGTCGATCTGCCGGCCGGAAGTGGCGTCGACCCACTTGCCGCCGATCAGATTCTTCTTCGATCCCTGAATGAAAGCAGGGACGGTGAGCGATGTTTCGTCCTGGGTGAGCAACTCGTTCTCCTCCTCCCGTCTCGGCGGCAGGCCGAGACAGTCGTGGTCGGCCGGTCCGGCCGCGGGCTTCGTCGATGCGGTGACCTGTTCGGGTGTCAGAATTCGAAGACTCCCTTGCCGTCCGATTGCTTGTCGAACCATTCGTATGCCTCGACGGCCTGGTCCAGCGACCAGCTGTGGGTATAGAGGTCGTCGATCGGGAGTCCCTGCTCGACGATGAACTCGGCGCAGCGCCGCTGCTGGATCGTGGACATCGTCCAGGACGTCATGATCGTCCACTGCTTCTTGTACTGCTCCTCCGTCCGGAAGTGCACCTCGCCGGGGAGCCCGATGAAGCACGCCCGCCCCCACTTGCCGAGGATGCTCAGCGCGTCGGCGCCCGCCACCCCCGACGTTTCCAGGATCATCTCCACGCCCTTGCGGCCCGCGAGTTCGGCGATCGTCGCGGACAGGTCCACGTCGGCCGAGTTCACGACCTCACTTGCGCCGAACTTCCGCGCGCGTTCCAGTCGCGAATCGTTGACGTCGACGGCGATGACACGGGCGCCGAGCGCCGAGGCGAGCATGGTCCCGGACAGCCCGACCGGGCCTTGACCGAACACGACCAGCGTCTTCCCGCCGACGTCGCCGAGCCGCATCAGACCTCCCCACGCCGTTCCGGTGCCGCAGCCGATCGCGGCGCCCGCCTTGTAGCTGAGACCGTCGGGGAGCGGCAGCAGCGTGCGGGCCGGCACCACCGCGTACGGTGCGTGACCGCCGTGGGTGGTGATGCTCATCGTCTGGGCGTTTCCGCGGTCGCACATCTGCGGCCATCCGGAGCGACACTGTTCGCACACGTCGCAACCCCAGTAGTGGTGGATCATGACGCGGTCGCCGACGGTGGCCGTGTCGGGCGACACCCCTTCTCCGACAGCGTGTACGTCGCCGCAGGGCTCGTGCCCCTGGATGGTGTCGGCGCTCCCGCCGAAAGACACTGCGCCCCGGTAGAAATGTAGATCGCTGCCGCACATTCCGGACGCCCGCATCCGGACGACCACTTCTCCCGGCCCCGGTTGCGGTGCCGGGAAGTCCTTGAGAACGACGCTGCCATCCCCCGGAAAAGTGATTCCCTGCATTGTTGACTTCCTCCTCGTGTCGGAGCGATTGCCCGGTCCGGCAGCGTTCAGTTCGATTGGGTGCGGAGCGCCTCGGTGGCCTGCACGTCGATGCGCAGGCCTTCGGGATCGGACTTCGGGTCGCCGATCACGACGACGCCGTAATCGCGTGCGGCGCCGGCGACGCTGACGTATTCGTTGCGCACGTCGGCGAGTACACGTTCGGGGTCGCGGGCGAACGGGTCGCCCCAGCCGCCGCCGCCGTTGGTCAGGCACCGCAGGATCGACCCGGTCTCGGTCTGCCACACCTGCCTGCTGGCGAAGTAGTGGTACTCGCCGTCGACCGGGTCCAGTGCCTTCGTCTCGGGGTCGAGCACCCCGGCGACGGGGACGCTGTCCGCGTAGACGTCGGGTGTGGTGCCCAGCATGCCCGGACCGTCCGCGCCCTCACTCGGCGGGAAGATCCAGATGGCGCCGTTGGGTCCGGGTTCGCCGCCGTTCGCGCCGACGCCGCTCGGAACCTTCGTGCGGAACGGCGACAGGTAGTGGCTGCCCTCGCTCAACCACAGCGTGTCCTTGAGATTCGCGGCCCCACCGCGGAACGTGCCGGGACCGCCGGTGTCGATCGCGTGTTCCTTGCGCAGCATGACGACGGGCGAATCGTGCTCGATCGTCTCGGTGGCGGGGTCGAGGTTGTTGAGGAAGAACAGGACGGTGTAGCTGTCGCCGTCGCCCTCCTTCGTGGCCCCCCACGGCCCGTGTTCGCCGCCGCACTGGGTGGCGCTCGTCCACGGGGTTCCGTCGGCGGTGACGCCGGACGCGTTGTGGGTGTTGGTGGAACCGTAGTCGCCCGCGACACCCTTCTCGCCGAGGGCCGGGTTGAGCGCGTCGAAGACGGCCGACACGACGGCGCCCGACGCTTCCCAGAACATCATGATCCCGCCGTCGGGCGGCAGGGACGACACCAGCGTGCCCGGCGGGGTCGCGAGGTCGATGTTGCGCCACGTGCCGGAGGTGAACGGCACCTCCGGGTCCAGCAGCATCGTCAGTGCCACGCCGACAGCGGTTTTGGCGTCGAGCACCCCGCAGTTGATGCAGGTCCGGGCTTGCGGCGAGGTGCCGGACAGGTCGACCTCGATGTCCTGGCCGTGCTTGCGCAGCGTCACCTGCACCGTGTAGTCGACGCTGTCGTCGAGGCCGTCCGCGTCGATCAGCGACGAGCCGGTGTACTCGCCGTCCGGCACGAGTGCGATGGCGTCGCGCATGCGCTCGGCGGAGGTGTCGCAGGCGTACGTCAACGTACCCAGGTAGGCGTCCAGACCGTAGCGTTCGATGTTCTCGAGCACGAGTCGCTCGCCGAGCGCGAGTTGCTGGTAGATGCTCTTGAAGTCGGGCAGCAGCATCCCGCCCCACCGGGTGTTGTCGAAGATCAGGCTGAACGTCGAACGCACCGGTTCGTCCTTGGACCACAAGAGCATCGGCGGAATGACGAGACCGTTCACGTACACGTTCGCCTTCGTGGCGGAGAATCCGCCGGGCACGGTGCCACCCATGTCGAGTTGGTGGGCGCGCATGTTCACGAACGAGACGATCTTGCCGTCGACGAACACCGGGCGGATGAAGCACACGTCGTTGACGTGGGTTCCGCCGCGGTACGGGTCGTTGCAGATGAGTACGTCGCCGGGGGACAGGTTCTCGGGCCCGAATTCCTCGACGACGTTCCGTACGGCGTCGCCGAGCGTGCCGAGGAAGACGACGAGGCTGTTGCTGACCACGGCCATCGGATAGTTGTGCTCGGGCGGGCCGCTGATGGTGCACGCGAAGTCGTACCAGTCGCGGATGATCGGCGAGAAGGCCTCGCGCATGAAACCGGTGGACATGTGCTCCACCGTGTACCGCAGCCGGTTGAGGATCACGGCCGCGGTGAAGCGGTCGCAGCCGTAGGCGTCGGTGAACGTGGCGTCGGAGATGTCGCGCAGGCGAGTCGGTTCGGCGTCCGCGGAGGACGGTGTCGCTTCGAGAGTGGTCATGGGTTTCACTTCCTCCGGATGATCAGTTCGCCGTAGCGGCCGACGGTGGCGCGCTGCCCGGCTCCGATGTGCGTCGTCGACAGTCCTTCGTCGACGATGGCGGGTCCTTCCAGAACATCGCCGGCGCACAGTGTTTCGCGGTCGTAGACGTCGGCCTGCTGTGCGCCCTCGCCGTCGGCGTCGATGTCGCCGAGATAGCGCAGTACCGTCGTCCGGACCGGCTGAAGGGGTTCGGCGCCGCGCTGCGGAGCCTCGGGGTAGTCGACCTTCGGGGTGTCGAGGACCGCCCGCACCCGGAACGTCACGCCCTCGACGGGCATTGCCTCGAACCGGTTGCCCGAACGGTTCTCGTACGTGTCGTGGAACGACTGGACGATGGTGGTGATCGCGTCGGCGTCGATGGTGCCGTCGGGGACCGGGACGAACGGTGTCTCCCAGCTCTGCCCGGCGAGGTGGGCGTCCATGCTGCGATGGAACGTCACGCCGGTGCCCTCGTCGAGCCCCTCGCGCAGTTGCGATTCCATCTCGGCGAACAGCGCGTCGATGGTCGGCGCCGCGTCCGGAGTGAGGATCATGTACGCGCTGCGGTTGGCGGTGAACACCTGGTCCGCGGACAGCAGGCCCAGCGCCGAGAACAGGCCGGGATACGGGGGCACGATCACCTGCTTGCAGTGCACCGTGTCGAGCACCGCGGGCAACAGCATCGGGCCGGCGGCGCCGAACGCGACGAGGCTGTAGTCGCGGGGGTCCACACCGTTCTTGATCGCGACGTTGAACACGCCCTCCGCCATGTTGTTGACGGCCATCTCGTAGGCGTAGCGAACCTTCTGCGCCAGCGTGAACTCCGAATCGAGGTTCTCGAAGGCCTGCCGGGACAGCGCCGGATCGAGGTCCACCGCGCCACCGGCGAACCGGCTGGGATCGATGATGCCGATCATCAGGCACGTGTCGGTGGTGGTCGGCTGGGTGCCGCCGCGCCCGTAGCAGGCCGGTCCGGGGGAGGATCCCGCGCTGTCCGGGCCCACCTGGATCTCGCCCGCGGGGCCGATCGCGACGATGCTGCCGCCGCCGGCGCCGATGCTGGAGATGTCGTTCGCCAGGGCGTTGACGACGAGGTCGTGCTCGAGTTCGAAGCTGGTGTTGACGAACGGTTCACCGGCCGTGACGACGCTGATGTCGATGGACGTACCGCCGACGTCCGCGCAGAGCAAGTTGTTCTCGCCGATCAGCCCACCGAAGTGCGCGCACCCGACGGTGCCGGCGGCAGGACCGGAGAAGACGATGCGGAAGGGCAGTTCCATCGCGCGTCCGGACGGAACGAGGGTGGCGGCGCAGTCGGCGAAGTTGAGTTCCCCGCTGAAGCCGAGGTCCGCGAGGCCCTTCTCCAGCTTGGCCGTGTAGTCGGTGTAGATGATCTTCATCAGCGTGTCGATCACCGTCGTCGACGCCCGTGCGTACTCCTTGGCGAGCGGGGAGACGTCACTGGAGATCGAGCAGGGCACGTCGCCGAGGACCTCGCGGACCAGTTCGCGCAACCGGACCTCGTGCGCCGGGTTCACGTACGCGTTGATCAGACAGATCGCGACACCGGTGACGCCGCAGCGCCGGAGCACGTCCAGTTCGGCGCGGGCCTGCGTTTCGTCCAGTTCGAAGAGCACGCCGCCGTCGGCCGTGATCCGCTCCTGGATGCCGCGCCGCAGGTACCGCTGGACCAGCGGCCGGGAGGCGTCACCGAAGCTGCGGCGCCAGCGCGAGTCCAGAATGGCGTGCGCCGGGCGCCACACCCGTCCCATGTCGAGGATGTCGCGATGGCCCTCGGTCGTGAGAAAACCGATCTTGGGCAACCGCCGGGTGATCACCGCGTTCAGGCCGTGCGTGCTCGCGTGGTTGAACACGGCGGCGTCCTCCACGCCGAGCGCCGCGGCGCCCTCGAGGACCGGTCCGAACACCTCGGTGTAGTCGGTGGTGACCTTCGCGGTCTGGATCTTGCCGTCGCGCAGGGCGACTACGTCGGTGAATGTTCCGCCGACATCGACTGCAATCATCGTGGAATCCTTCGTCAGAGCAGGTCGGTGAGAAGTTGGATGGGCCCGAGCCGGGACCACGGTGAGCGGTCCAGGGACAGCAGGCACTGCTGGCATTTGACGACCTGGAACCAGCCGCCTTCGGACACCACGGGGTAGCGGCGGAGTTCCTCGGCGCCGCATCGCGGGCAGTGGCCGTCGACGGGGGTTCGTTCGAGAACCGGGGTGGGTGGGCTGTCGTGTTCTTCGGTCATGGTGGGCACAACTCCAGGTGCTCTCGGAGGCGGGAGCGCAGGTGCGCTGGTCGTCACGACGTTATGAGGGTGGGATCTGCGTCACAATCCTTCTGGCGAAGGCCGGCATCCACTTTCCGAACGCCCTGTGCGGTGCTCGTCCACGACTAGCTGCAGGTTCTTCCCAATATGATGTATTATTTCCCTCGGTACTACGACGGCGTGGGTGAAATCCGGCCACGCCGGGTCTCAGGAGGTGGCGGCGCGTGAGCGACCGACAGCTGAACTTCCGCACGGCGGATCTCGATGCCGCGCACGCCCAGGTCACGAAGGCGTTCGCGGGTCACGACGTGCACGTTCCGGACGATCGGGACGTGGATTTCCGACTGGATCTCGCGCCGGCCCCGCGCTTGACGATCGGCCGGATGTCGTACGGAGCCGCGGTGACCCTGCACGGGCCGCCGATGCGTCTCTGCTACCACATCAATCTGCCCGTCACCGGTGCGAGCACGGTCGAGCAGGGCGGCGTGCGCCGGAGCTTCGTCGCCGGGGAGGCGGGTGTGGCCTTCGGGCCGCAGGCGCCCGTGCTGGTGCAGTGGAGTGCGGATTCGTGGCAGTACCACATCAAGCTGCCGAAGGACCCGCTCGAGGCGCACGCGGCGAAACTGACGGGCCGCCCGATCGGGGAAGAGATCCGCTTCGATCTGACGTTCGATCTGGGGTCCAGCGCCGCGCAGGCGCTCGTCGCGACCGCCGGGTTCCTGTATGCGGAGCTCTCCCGGCCGGACGGCATCTCCACCACGCCCGCTGCCTGCCACGAACTCGAATCGGCCCTCATGACTCAATTGCTCATGACGGTGCCGAGTCAGCTCACCCCGGAGTTGCACGGAAAACCCGCCCATACCCGGCGGTCCAAGATCCGCGAGATCGTGGACTACGTCGACCGGCATCCGGAAGACGACATCACCACGGCCGATCTCGCGTCGATGGCCGGAGTGAGCGAACGCGCCCTGCAGGCAGGCTTCCGTGAAGTGGTCGGGATGTCGCCGACCGCCTATCTCCGCGGCGTCCGACTCGATCGGGTCCACCTCGATCTTGCGTGTGGCTCTTCGGGTTCCGTCACGGACATCGCCGCGCGCTGGGGCTTTTACCATCCCGGCAGGTTCGCTCAGCAGTATCGGGCCCGGTTCGGATTCCTTCCCTCGGAGACCGTGCTGCGCTCACAACGCTGAGTCGGGGTCCCACGCGCCGATTCGCCCGGTGCGTGTACGGTGAGATCACTATATATAATGTTTCACACTGTGGCGGGAGGCGGCGTGACCGTGGCGGAATCTATCCGGCGAGAGGCTCTGGAGTTCCGGGGCGCCCACGGCGACAAGCTGATCGGCGACCGGTGGGCGTCCACGTCCCAGGACCGGGGAACTGTGCTGCTGTTGCACGGCGGCGGTCAGACGCGGCACTCCTGGGAGCGCACCGCGCGACGCCTGGCGGGCGCGGGGTGGCAGGCGATCACCCTGGATGCCCGCGGGCACGGCGACAGTGCATGGTCGCAGGCCGGCTACACGCTGGACTTCTTCGTCGCCGACCTCCATGCGACGATCGCGCAGATCGGCACGGCTCCCGTCGTCGTCGGGGCGTCCCTGGGCGGACGGACGGCGCTCGCGGCCGTGGGTGAGCGGCCCGGATCGGTGGCGGGTCTGGTGCTCGTGGACATCGCGCACCGGGTGGACCCGGACGGGCGGGAGCGGGTGAAGGACTTCATGGCCGGCGCACCGGACGGGTTCGCCACACTCGAGGACGTCGCCGCAGCCGTCGACGCCTACCGACCCGCGCCGCGACGACGCCGGAACCTGGACGGGCTGAAGAAGAATCTCCGGCAACAGGCGGACGGCCGCTGGTATTGGCACTGGGATCCGCGGTTTCTCGAGTTCACGACGGACGGTGCGAACTTCGACGTCGACCGGCTGTCACGGGCGGCCCGCAACGTCACCGTGCCCACCCTGCTGGTTCGCGGCAAGAAGTCGGACATCGTCACCGCGGAGGCGGCTGCCGAGATCCGCGACCTGGTGCCCACCGTGGAGGTCGTCGAGGTCGGTGCCGGTCACATGGTCGCAGGCGACGACAACGACGTCTTCACCGCTCACCTGCAGGACTTTCTCGCCGGCCGGGTGCGTCAGCAGGTCTGATTGGCACGATATGGCAGGTGATCAGCCCGCGTTCGCCTCGGCATCGGTATCCCACAGCCCGCGCTGCTCGAGTTCGTCGATCAGGTGATCGGCGCCGTCCAGGATGTGCGACTCCATGATCGTCTTCGCCCTCTTGCCTGCGTGCTTCTTCAACGCATCGAGCAGGAGAGGGTGTTCCTCCTGCGTCGTGGTGATGTGGCCCTCGATGGTGGCGTAGAAACGGTTCGGAAGATTCGTGACGACGGACCCGAGGAGGCGGGCGAGACGTGGCGAGTCCGCGATCAGGTTGATCTTTCGGTGGAACGCGTGCCCGAGGGACGAGATGCGCTCGGTGTCGCCCTGCGCGATGGCGTCCTCGTGCTCCTTCAGGATTCCCTCGAGCTCGGCGATCTGCTGGGGCGTGATGTTCTTCGCGGCGCGTGCGGCCAGTTCGGCGGCCAGCTGAGCCTGGGCCCAGAACAGATCACGCACGTCCTGCTTCGTGAACGGGGCCACGACGAAGCCGCGCCGGGGGACCATCTCCACGAAGCCTTCGCTGCGAAGGGCGAGGAGCCCCTCACGGACGGGTGTGGTGCTGACTCCCACGGCTTCGGCGATCCGCTCGATGCGGAGGAAGTCGCCGGCACGCACCTCGCCGGAGATGATCATCTCGCGGACGTACGTGGCAACTTCCTCGGGCAGTTGCTGTCGTCTTGACCTGTCATTCAGGGGCATCGTCGGTCGCACCTTCCCGGATTCGAAAGACTCGACATAATGTACCATCCGCGCCCGTGGTCGACCGCAGCCCGGAGCCGCACCCGGAAATGCCCGATTCCCGGCCGCGGGAGCGCTCGTACCCTCCGCCGCAATTTCTCGCAGTCGGGCCGATCACAATTCGGAGTCGACATAATCCACGACACATCATATATTGTTCCGAGTGTGATCTGTGTCGCACCGACTGTCGGTGCTACGAGCGAGAGGGACCTGATGAGCACAACGAAGGATTGGGCGTCGCGCGTGGGGATGCGCCCGTATCAGATTGCATCCGTGGTCTTCTGCATGTTCCTCAACATGCTGGACGGATACGACGTCCTCGTGATGGGTTTCGCGATGCCGCACCTGCCGGAAGGCTTCGCGACCAATCCGGAGAAGGGCTACCTGATCAGTGCCGCCCTCGCCGGGATGGCGGTCGGCGCGATCGGCCTCGCCCGCTTCGCCGACGTCATCGGCAGGCGGCGCATCCTGTTGGTCGGCCTCGCGGCCAACACCCTGGGCCTGACTGCGTCGGCGCTGTCGAACGGTTTCGCGATGCTCCTGGTGACCCGCTTCGTCACCGGCATCGCGATCGGCACGATCAGCGTCGTCATCATCGTCCTCTGCCAGGAGGTCGTCCCGCCAAACCGGCGAAGTGTGGCGCTCGGCCTGGTCATGGTCGGCTATCCGCTCGGGACGACGCTCGCGGGCTTCGCGGGCGCCGGACTCGTGGCACTGGCAGGCGGGGCGTGGCAGGGCATGTTCTGGATCGGCGCCGCGCTGGGCGTCCTGTCGTTCGTGGTGACCGCCGCCTTCCTCCGCGAATCGGATGACTTTCTGGCCCGCAAGGGAACGAAGACGGCACCCGACCGGGCGATCCCAGCGCCGCAGAGCGAGGTCCGTCTGCTCGGCCGGGAACTGCGATCGCGCACCCTCCTCCTGACGTTCGGATACTCGATGCTCACCGCGGGGTACTACTTCGTCGGCACCTGGACGCCGCAACTGATCAAGGACGCCAGTGGTGACGCGGGGAGCGGTGCGCTGGCCGGCATCATGATCAGCTTCGGTGCGGTGGTCGGAGGATGCCTGTTCGGTGCGTTCGGGCTGCGGTTCCCCGGCGCGCGGATCGCGGTGATCACCTCGGCCGTGTCCGCCGTGGCAATTGCCGGGTTCGCACTCACGCTGCAGGGACCGTTTGCACTGGCCATGGCCGGGCTTCTCGGCGCAGGCACCTTCGCGGCCATGTCCGGGTTCACCTCCACGTCGACGGCGGCGTACCCCGTGCTCGCGCGCGCCAAGGGCTACGGAGCGATGATGGGCGTGGCCCGCGGAGGGGCCATTCTGTCGCCGATCGTCGCCGGATACGCGCTCAGCGTCATGACACCGCGCGCGATGTACCTCGCGGTCATCGTGCCACTCGTGCTCGCGGCCGTCGCGGCGATCGCCCTCACCCGCATCACCCGGGGCCAGGTCGTCGGGGAGCCGAGCCGGACGTCCCCGGCGCTCGCCGTTACCGAGTAGGCACAGGACGAAGAAGGGCCGCTCGGGAGTTCCCGAGCGGCCCTTCGTGTGTGCGGGTGGTCAGTCGAACAGGATGACGCCCCGGATGTTCTTGCCGTTCTTCAGGTCCCGGTAGCCCTGGTTGATCTCGTCGAGCCGATAGGTGCGCGTGATCATGTCGTCGAGGTTGAGCTGTCCGGCCTTGTACATGTTCAGCAGCCGATTGACGTCCCACGTGCCGTTCGTCGAGCCGAAGACGCAACCCTGCAGGCGCTTCTGGGAGAGGGTGAGGTCGGCGACCGGGATCGGAAGACCGACGCGGGAATGCTCACCGACCGCGGTGACGACGACGGTGCCCGCCTTGCGGACCGAGGCGAGTGCCTGGGCGACGTGCTCGGGTTCGAGCACACCGACGGTGATGACGAGGGCGTCCGCGCCCTGACCGTTGGTGTACTGCTTGGCGAGTTCGGCTCCCTCCTCGACGGTCGCGACGGCGTGGGTGGCACCGAACGTCTTGGCGCTGTCCCGCTTGAAGGCGACGGGGTCGACGGCGATGACGTGCGACGCGCCGGCGTGCCGGGCGCCCTGCAATGCGGCGGAGCCGAGTCCGCCGATGCCCATCACGATGACGGTGTGCCCCGGTTCGACGTTGCCGAGGTTCACCGCCGATCCCCAGCCGGTGCTCACGCCACAACCGACGAGGCAGGCCTTGTCGAGCGGAATGTCCTTGTCGATCTTGACGACCGAGTTGATGGAGACCGTCGTCGTCTCGAGAAACGTGGAGATGCCGCACATCTGCCCGACCGGGGTCCCGTCGGTCGTCCGCACCCGGAAAGTCCCGTCCGTCCAGCGCGGGCCTGCGAGGATGCCTGCGGCGAGATTGCAGAGGCTCTGCAGGTTGCTCGAGCACCAGCGGCAATGGCCACAGGACGGGATCGCGGAGAAGACGACGTGGTCGCCGACCTCGATTCCCTTGTAGTTGGGGGACGCCTTCGTCACGATGCCCGCGCCCTCGTGACCGAGCGCGAACGGGTACATGCCGACGGGGATGTCCCCGGTGACGTGGTGGTCGTCGGAGTGGCACATGCCGCTCGCGACGAGCTTGACTTGGACCTCGTCGTCGCGGGGATCTTCCAGTTCGAGGTCGATCACCTCCAGTTCGCCGGGGACCTGCCGGATGACTGCGCCGCGAGTTCTCATGCTTCTCCTTGGGGTTGGTGAATGGGATGTGCTCGTGTCAGTCGGCGAGCCGGGTGACCACGGACTTCGTCTCGAGGTACTCGGCGAGCGCCTCGGCGCCGTTCTCGCGACCCCAGCCGGACTGCTTGTATCCGCCGACCGGCATCTGCACACCGCCCGCGCGGTGGACGTTGATGCCGATTCGGCTCGCCCGCAGCCGATGTGCGATCGAGTGGGCGCGGGCGACGTCGTTCGTCCAGACGCTGCCCGCGAGGCCGTACTCGGTGTCGTTGGCGGCGGCGACGGCGTCGTCGAGGTCGGTGAACTTCACGACGCCGAGCACCGGGCCGAAGATCTCTTCGCGGATCATCGCCATCGACGGGTCGGCGTCGACCACCACGGTCGGCTCGTAGAAGTAGCCGGTGTCACCGATCCGGTTGCCGCCGGCGACAACCCGTGCCCCGGCCGCGACGCCGCTCTCGACGTAACCGTGCACCCGGTCGAGGTGCCGCTGCGAGATGAGGGGTCCGAGGTCGGCGTCCGGATCGGTCCCGTAGCCGACCTTCAGGTTTCGACCGAACTCGGCGACCCCGTCGGCCACCTCGTCGGCGATGTCCCGGTGGACGAACAGCCGGGATCCGGAGGTGCAGATCTGGCCGGAGTTCCAGAAGATTCCGGTGGCGACGCCGGGGATCACGCTGTCCAGATCCGCGTCCGGCAACACGATCATCGCCGACTTGCCGCCGAGTTCGAGCGACACCTTCTTGAGGTTGCCCGCGGCGGCGTGCACGATCTGCCTGCCGACCTGCGTCGACCCGGTGAAACTCACCTTGTCGACGCCGGGGTGCGCGGCGAGCGGAGCACCGACCCGCGGCCCGAATCCGGTGACGACGTTGACGACGCCGGACGGCAATCCGGCGTCGAGGAGCAGTCGGCCGACGGCGAGCGCGCTGAGGGACGCCTCCTCGGAGGGCTTGAGCACACACGAGCATCCGGCAGCGAGCGCCGGTGCCAGCTTCTGCGCGGTCGCGACCACGGGCGCGTTCCACGGCACGATCAGTGCGGCCACACCGACCGCTTCCTTGCGGGTGTATCCCTGGAATCGCATTTCGGCAGGGCCGATCTCGACGCTCTTGCCCTCGATCTTGTCTGCCCAGCCGGCGAAGTATCGGAACTGATTGACGGCCTCACCGACCATGAGTCGCGCCTGGGAGACCGGCATGCCGGCGTCCATGCTCTCCAGCGCGGCGACGTCGTCGGCCCGGCTCTCCAGCAGGTCGGCGATGCGCCACAGGATCAGCGACCGCTGCTGGCCCGACAGTCGCAGCCAGCGGCCGTGGTCGAAGGAGCGGCGCGCGGCGACCACCGCGGCGTCGACGTCGGCCTCGGTGCCTTCGGCCACCCGGGCCACCTGTTCTCCGGTGCCGGGATCGATCGCGGGGAACGACGCACCCTCGGCCGCAGGTACCCAGGAACCGTCGATCAGGAGTCGTTCCGGCTCGACGAGTTCTTTCAGTGCCTGAGCACCCGTGATCGATGTCATCTGCTACCTCCGGCTGGTCCCCACACTGTGAGTACATAGTACAGAATATATAAAACCACTTGTGATGTACGGTGCTTTGTATATCATGCGTGACGCGGCTCACACGGTGCCGCGACTTCCCCTTTGCGAGGAGGCACGACGTGGCCAGTTCCGGCACCATCGAGCATTTGTGGGCGCTCGACGCACCGATGCTGAAAGTCGACAAAAGCATCATGATCCTCGGTGCGGGCGGTGAACTGGTGTTGCTGCCCTCGCCCTCGTTCCTGATCGAGCACGCGGAGCACGGACTGCTCCTCTTCGACACGGGCCTCGCCGGTGCAGGCGATCCCGCGTCCACCTACGGCCCACTCGCGGAGCTGTTCATGATCGAATTCCCGGCCGAGCGTGCCCTCGATCGTCAGCTGGAGTCGCTCGGATTCTCCACGGCCGACGTGAAGCGGGTGGTGATCTCGCATCTGCATTTCGATCACACCGGCGGCCTGGAGCATTTCGCCGGCGCGCAGGGATACGTCGGATCCGGAGAGCTCCGGTACGCGCGCACACCCGACAATCACGTCAAGGGCTTCTTTCGGCAGGAAGACCTCGACGCGGCCGATCGGATCGACTGGTGCGAAGTGCCTGCCGGATACGACCACGACGTGTTCGGTGACGGCAGCGTCGTCGTGCTCTCGATGCCCGGACACACGCCGGGTTCGCTCGGGCTGAAACTCCGCCTGCCGGACGGCAGCACGCTGGTCCTGTCCGGCGACGTCGCGCACATCCAGGACAACATCAGCTGCTGCGTCGGCATGCCTGCCGACTCCGATACCGTCGGCGCGATCGAATCGCTGAAGAAGCTCAAACTGCTTCGCAGTCAGCCCAACACGACCGTGGTGGTCAATCACGACATCGACGACTGGAACCGCCTCCGCGCCAACGGACGGCAGGTCGTCTAGGTCCCGGACCCCGTGGTCGCTAGACTCGGGTGGTGGACATCCGGGACGCCGAATACCTGGTCGCCGTGGCCGATCACGGCAGCGTCACCGAAGCTGCGCGAGCGCTGTTCATCGCGCAGCCGTCGCTGTCGCAGGCGATCCGCACTCTCGAACGCGATCTGGGTGTCGAACTGTTCGATCGACGGGGACGGAAACTGCGGATCACCCCGGCGGGCGCGTCGTTCGCGCACGCGGCGCGCCAGGTGCTCGCGGATGTCGCGCGGGCGCGGGCCGTCGTGCACGACGTTGCCGAACTGCGGTCCGGAACGCTCACGATCGCGGTGCTCAATTCGCTTGCCGCCGATCCGCTTCCTCGCCTCGTCGGCCGGTTCCACCGACAGTTTCCGAGTGTGGTCCTGGCCACGGTGTCGGCGGACGGTCCCGACGGCGTCGGCCGCGCGGTCCGGTCGGGGGAGTGCGACCTCGGGCTCACCGAACTGCTCGTCGACCAGCAGGGCCTCGAGTTCCGGACGGTGGGCGACCAGGAGATCGTGCTCGCGCTGCACGCCGATCTGGCGATCGAACTCCCCGATCCGGTGCCCGTCAGCCTGCTCGCCGACATTCCGATGATCGTCGAGATCGGGTCGCGCCCACGACTGCCGGTGAACAACATCGCCGTCGAATGTGCGCATCGCCAGTCGATGTGGGAACTGGTGGTCCAGGGGGCGGGGGCGACCCTGCTCCCGCGTCGCGTCGCCGAGCAGGAACTACCGGGTGTGGTGGTCCGCTCGCTCGCGCCGCCCGAGGTGCGCACGGTCGGGATCGTTCACAGGCCGGATCCGCTTCCGCCTGCCGCGGCGGCATTCATCACGGCGCTCGACGAGACTCACGGCGCGAGCGTGTCGAGGAACGCGCGTCCGGCAGGCGACAGCCTGGCCTCGTCGTAGATCACCCCGTACGGGACGGTGATCGGCGGGTCGAGTGGGCAGATTCGTGCTCCGCCGCCGGCGGCCCGTTCCGCAAGGGTGCGTTCCATGAACGACATTCCGACACCCTCGACGACGAATGCGCTGACGGCTTCCCGCTGCTCGACGACGGCCGACATGGTCGTCCGGCTCCCCGCGGCCTGCAGCGCCTTCTCGATGACGGTGCGCGAAGACGACTCCTTGGGCAGGCCCACCACGGGAATGTCCGGAAGGTCGTCGAGCGGGAACGGATCTCGCCACACGATCTCGGCGTCGTGCGGAACCACCAGCCAGTATTCGTGGATTCCGAGGACGCGCGTCGTCAATCCCGGTGCGGAAAAGGGGAAATGACTGAAGGCAATCTCGCAGTGCCCGTCCCGGATCAGCGACGCGACGACGTCGACCGGACGCAGGTCGGCGAGCCGGACGACGACACCCGGATACTGCTTACGGAAGGACCCGATCAGTTCCGTGACAGGGCCTTCCGCGACGTGCGCCGACGCGCAGATGTCGAGGCGGCCGCGCGGCAGACCCGAGACGTCGACGAGCGAACTCTCGGCGGCCACCAGATCACGCACGATCTGCCGGGCAGGGCCGACGAACGCCTTTCCCGCCGCGCTCAGCACCAGGCCGCGGCCCACGCGATGGAACAGGTCGACACCGAGGTCACGCTCGAGATTGCGCAGCCCCTTCGACAACGACGGCTTCGTGACGCCCAGGGCCTCGGCCGCGAGCGCAAGGCCGTCGTTGTCGACGGTGGCGAGAAAGTACTCCACGTGACGCGACTCCACCAGTGAAGACTACTGCCTGGAACGCGGCGACCCGCCGGTGTAGAACTGCGCCGGTTGTCAGATGTGACGTCCGCCGGTGACTTCGAGGACGGTGCCCGTCATGTAGCTGGACAGGTCGGACGCGAGGAACAGTGCAACGTTTGCGATCTCCTCGGGCTCGGCGCCGCGGCCCATCGGGACCTCCTTGAGCTTCGCCTCGATGATGTCGGCGCGCAGGGCCCGGATCATGTCGGTGTTGACCACGCCGGGCTGGATCGCGTTGACCCGGACCCCGAGGTGGGCGACCTCCTTCGCGGCGGCCTTGGTCAGGCCCACCATGCCGGCCTTCGCGGCGCTGTAGTTGGTCTGCCCGACCATCCCGACCTTGCCCGAGATCGACGAGATGTTCACGATGGAGCCCTTGCCCGCCTCACGCATCGCGATCGACGCGATCTGGGTGCCCAGCCACGCGCCCTGCAGGTGCACGTCGATGACGGAGCGGAAATCGGCGAGCGACATCTTGCGCAGCGTCGCGTCGCGGGTGATGCCGGCGTTGTTGACCCACACGTCCATCGCACCGAAACTGTCGAGCGCCGTCTTGCCCAGATTCTGCATCTGCTCCGGATCGGTCACGTCACAGGCCACGGCGACGGCCTGGAAGCCGTCGGCCTCGAGCTTGGCGGCGGCGCCCTTCACGTTCTCGGCGTGCATGTCGCCGAGGACGACCGATGCGCCCTCGCTCGCGAACTTCCTGGCCATCTCGAAACCGATGCCCTGGGCAGCGCCCGTGACGACGGCGACCCGTCCCTCGAGAAGTGTCATGTGTGTGTTCCTTCCTCAGTTGTACGAACGTCTTCGGCATGCGGATTCAGGCGGTCGCGCAGCGCGGACCGCAGGACCGCACCCCGCGGGGACAGGGGCAACTCGTCGACGAACACCACTTCCCGCACCTTCTTGTACGGCGGCACCGCGGCCGCCACGAACTCGATCAGTTCCTCGGCGCTCGGCTGCGCCGCGGTGTCCGCCACCACGAACGCGACCGGCATCTCCCCGACCCCGGGGACGGAGCGGCCGACCACGACGGCGTCGAGAACGCCCCGCCGTGACAGCAGCAACTGTTCGAGTTCCTGCGGATCGACGGTGTAGCCCTTGTAGAGGAGTGCATCCTCGGGTCTGCCAACCATGTCGAATATCGAATTCCATCTCGCCGGGAGTTTGCTTGTTCGCGAAAATGCCCGAAATGGAAATCCGGGCGGTCGACACCTATTCAAGTGCCTCGGACGGCCGTGGTCAAAGACGCTGAGGGAAACCGACAGTTGCCTTCTTCCTATGGGTCGTAAATAGCCTCTGTGCTGCGAGTTCTCGTTCGGAGGGCGCGCTTGACAGCGCGGCCCGGTTGCTGGATATTCACCTCATGGCTGAACGTGAAGTGAGTGACGAAGACTTCAAGGACATTCTCGCGCAGACGAGGACCTTTATTCAGAAGGAAGTAATTCCCAGGGAAAATGAAATCGCGGAAAAGGATCTGATTCCGGACGACATTCGCCGTAAGGCGGCGGAGATGGGTCTGTTCGGGTACGCGATCCCGCAGCAGTGGGGCGGGCTCGGACTCGACCTCACGCAGGACGTCGAAATGGCTATGGAGTTCGGGTACACGAGCCTGGCGTTGCGGTCGATGTTCGGCACCAACAACGGGATCGCCGGCCAGGTTCTGGTGAACTTCGGTACGGACGAGCAGAAGTCGGAATGGCTCGAGCGCATCGCGTCCGGCGACGTGGTCGCGTCGTTCGCGCTGACCGAACCGGAGGCCGGATCGAACCCGGCGGGCCTGACCACGCGCGCCGTCCTGAAGGACGGCAAGTGGACGATCAACGGCACCAAGCGGTTCATCACCAACGCGCCGCTGGCCGATCTGTTCGTCGTGTTCGCGCGCACCCGTCCCGCCGACGAGACCGGCACCGGCATCGCGGTGTTCCTCGTCCCCGCCGACACCGCCGGTGTCGTGGTCGGGCCGAAGGACAAGAAGATGGGCCAGGAGGGTGCCTGGACGTCCGAGGTGGCGTTCGACGACGTCGTCGTCGGTGAGTCTGCGCTGGTCGGCGGCAGTGAGGAAGCCGGCTACCGCGCCGCCATGACGTCTCTCGCCCGCGGTCGCGTCCACATCGCGGCGCTCTCGGTGGGCAGCGCCCAGCGTGCGCTCGACGAGTCCGTTGCCTTCGCGGCGGTCACGAAGCAGGGCGGCACCCCGATCGGCGACTTCCAGCTGGTGCAGGCCATGCTCGCAGACCAGCAGGTGGGTGTGTCCACGGGTCGCGCACTGGTCCGGGACGCGGCGCAGAAGTACGTCAGCGGCGAGGACCGCCGGATCTCCCCGTCCGTCGCGAAGCTGTACTGCACGGAAATGGTCGGCAAGGTCGCCGACCTTGCGGTGCAGGTCCACGGCGGAACCGGCTACATGAGAGACGTTCCGGTGGAACGGATCTACCGTGAGGTCCGGCTGCTGCGCCTGTACGAGGGCACCAGCGAGATCCAACGCCTGATCATCGGCGGCGGCCTCGTCCGCGAAGCCAAGAAAGCGCTCTGACCCATGTACGACGCAGTGATCTGTGAACCCGTCCGCACCCCCGTCGGGGGATTCGGCGGCATCTACCGCGACGTCCCCGTCACCACCCTCGCGTCGACGGTGCTGAAGGGCCTGATCGAGCGGACGTCGCTGACGTCCGAGGACATCGACGACGTCATCTTCGGTCAGGGCTACGCCAACGGTGAGGCGGCGGCCATCGGCCGGATCGCTGCGCTCGACGCCGGTCTCGACGTCACCGTGCCCGGCATCCAGCTCGACCGCCGGTGCGGCTCCGGGCTCCAGGCCGTGATCTACGCGGCCATGCAGGTGCAGACCGGGATGAGCGATCTCGTGATCGCGGGCGGCGCCGAGTCGATGAGCCAGACCGAGTTCTACAGCACCGGGATGCGCTGGGGCGTCAAGGGCGCATCGGTGGAATTCCACGATCGACTCGCCAAGCCCCGCACCAACTCCGGCGGCGTGAACTTCCCCGTCGAGGGCGGGATGATCGAAACCGCGGAGAACCTCCGCCGCGAGTACTCGATCACCCGCGAGGAGCAGGACGCGTACGCCGCCGAATCCCATGTGCGTGCGATCCGGGCGCAGGACGGCGGTCTGTTCGACGCCGAGACGATCCCGGTGACGGTGCCCGGCAAGCGCGGCAAGGACCCCGTTGTCCACACCACCGACGAGCACCCGCGCCGCGACGTCACCGTCGAATCGCTGTCGGCGCTGCGGCCCATCCGGTCGCGCGTCGACCCGGAGGCGACCGTGACCGCGGGCAACGCGTGCGGCCAGAACGATGCCGCCGCAGCCGCGATCGTCACCACCCCCGAGAACGCCGAACGTCTCGGTCTGCGCCCGTTCGCCCGGCTCGTCAGCTGGGGCGTCGCCGGCGTCGAGCCGAACCGGATGGGCATCGGCCCGGTCCCGGCCGTGGACAAGGCCCTCACCCGGGCGAAGCTCACCCTGAACGACATCGATCTCCTCGAGATCAACGAGGCGTTCGCGGCGCAGGTGCTGGCGTGTGCACGGGAGTGGAAGTTCGACGAGTCCGACATGCGAGACCGATTCAATGTCAACGGATCCGGCATCTCCCTCGGCCACCCCGTCGGCGCCACCGGCGGCCGCATCCTGGCCAACCTGGTCCGGGAACTCGACCGTCGGCAGGCCCGCTACGGCATCGAGACGATGTGCATCGGCGGCGGCCAGGGCATCGCAGCCGTATTCGAGAACGTGAACATCTGACCGTCCCCACCCTGCCCGGTACCGGGCCGACCCGAAGAGAGCTCATGCGCGTATTTCAGAACATCGACGACGTCGAAGCCGCAGTCGGCGAACATCTCGGCCACAGTGACTGGTTCGAGATCACCCAGGACCGCGTCAACGTGTTCGCCGATGCCACCGGCGACCACCAGTGGATCCACGTCGACCCCGAGCGGGCCGCCGAGGGTCCGTTCGGCGCCCCCATCGCCCACGGCTACCTCACGCTGTCGTTGCTGCCGAAGCTCGGGGCCGACCTGATGCGGGTCGAGGGCACGAAGCTGACGATCAACTACGGCCTCAACAAGGTTCGCTTCCCGAAGCCGGTGAAGGTGGGGGCGTCGATCCGGGTCGGCGGCGAGATCGCGGCGTTCGAGCACACGAAGCAGGGCGCGCAGGTCGTCGTCAAGTACACCATCGAGATCAAGGGCGAGGACAAGCCGGCGTGCGTCGCCGAGACCGTCCGCGTCCTGGTCTCCTGAAACGAGGAACAACATGCGAAGAGCAGCACTGGTCGCCCCCGTCCGCACCGCCGTCGGCCGCTTCGGCGGCGGACTGCGCGACGTGCCCGCGGAGAGCCTCGCGGCGGCCGTCATCAAGGAGACCGTCGCACGGTCGGGCATCGACCCCGAACTCATCGAGGACGTCGCGATGGGGCAGTCGTACGCCAACTCCGAGGCCCCGTGCATCGGACGGTGGGCCGCACTCGAAGCGGGACTGCCGATCTCCGTCGCCGGACTGCAGACCGACCGCCGCTGCGGCACCGGACTGCAGGCCCTCGTGACCGCGTCGATGATGGTGCAGACCGGCGCCGCGGACGTCGTCCTCGCCGGTGGTGTCGAGTCGATGAGCAACATCGAGCACTACACCACCGGGGCCCGGTGGGGCACCCGCGCCGGATCGCTGAACCTCTACGACCGCCTCGACCGCGGCCGGGAGCGTTCCCAGCCGGAATGGCGATTCGGGAAGATCAGCGGAATGATCGAGACCGCCGAGAACGTCGCGACACGGTGCGGAATCGGCCGCGAGGAGTCCGACGCGTTCGCCGCCGACAGCCACGCCAAGGCCCACGCCGCCTGGGAGGCAGGCAAGTTCGACGACGAGGTGATCGAAGTGAAGATCACCGACCGCAAGGGCAACGTCTCCGTGGTGGCGCGTGACGAAGGCATCCGCCCGGACACCACCGCCGAGTCGCTGGCGCGGCTGCGCAGTGTCGTCAAGGACGGTGTCGTCACCGCGGGCAACGCGAGTCAGCAGAACGACGCGGCGTCGTCGATGCTCGTCGTCGCCGAGGACAAACTCGACGAACTCGGGCTCGAGCCGATGGGTTTCCTCACCGGGTGGGCCGCCGCCGGGTGCGAACCGGCACTGATGGGACTCGGGCCGGTCGCGGCCGCGTCGAAGCTGTTCCGCCGCACCGGTGCGAGCTTCGACGACTTCACGCTGATCGAGCTGAACGAGGCGTTCGCCTGCCAGGTGCTCGGGGTCCTGAAGGAATGGGGTTTCGAAGACCGGGACCGCCTCAACGTCAACGGGTCCGGCATCTCGCTCGGACACCCGATCGGCGCCACGGGCGCACGGATGACGACCACCGCGCTACACGAGTTGAAGCGGCGCGGCGGCGGCAAGGCGCTCGTCACCATGTGCATCGGCGGCGGGCAGGGAATGGCCGCTGTCGTCGAGGGTGTCTAGGCCCGGCTGACCCGGGCGTCCGCCGGTTCCGATGCCGGGGCCGGCGGATGCGACATCACGTTGTTGACGAGCAGCGCCGCGAAGACGATGGCGCACCCGATGGCGCCGACGGCGAGAGCGGTCTTGATCCCGCCCTCGGTGGGGTGCAGGTCCGGCGCCAGGTTCGCGGCGAGCACCGCACCCGCGACGGCGCTGCCGAACGAACCGCCGACGGTGCGCAGCACCTGGTTGAAGCTCGCGGCGCTGCCGAGTTCGGTGTCCGCGACGCTGCGGGCGATCAGGGCGGGCATCGCCGCGTACGTCATACCCATTCCCATCCCGAACCCGAACATGCCGGTCAGGATTTCCCACAGTTCGTCGTGGGCGAACCAGAGGAGCACGCTCGAGGCCGTCACGAGGCCCGCGCCGGAGAGCAGCAGCGTTCTCATGCGTACCCGCTGTGAGAGTGCGCGCACGAGTCGGTTCGCGCCGAAACTCGCCACCGACAGCGGAAGCATCACGAATCCTGCCCAGAACAGCGGCAGCGCGATGCCGTATCCGGTGGAGGCGGGCGCCTGGGCGATGAGGCTGCCGATCGAGAGTCCGATGTACATCGTGGCGCCGAGACCGATCGCGGTGCTGTTCGCGACCAGCACGTCGCCGTTGCGCAACACCCGCAGGTTGATCAGCGGATTCGCGGTGCGCAGTTCCACGACGCACCACAGCGTCAGCAGTATCGCCGCCGCGGCGAAGAATCCGAGGGTCCACGGAGAGGCCCATCCCCACCGCGAGCCCTCGCTGACACCGACGAGCAGTGCCGCGAGACCCGTTCCCACCAGCAGCGCGCCGGGGACGTCGAGAGTGCAGCGAGGTGCCCGCTCGTCCGGTCCCGCGGGAATCACCCGCCAGACGACGATGATGGTGGTGATCAGAAACAGCGCTGCGAACCAGAAGGCGAAGCGGAAACCGAGAAGGTCGGCGAGGATGCCGGTCAGGGGGTAGCCGAGCCCGAGTCCGGTGGTCACGGTCACCGACAGGCTGGAGATGCCGACGCGGGCCTGACTGTCGGGGAGATAGCGGCGGGCGAGCGCGATCGTCACCGGAACGATCCCGTACGTGAGTCCCTGCAGTGCGCGTCCGATCAGGAACACGGTGAAGTTGGGAGCCGACGCGGCGATGATCGAACCGACGAGGATCGTCGCCAGGGAGCACAGGAGCAGGCGCTTCTTGTGGGGTCCGTCGCTCAGCCGGCCCATGATCGGCGTGGCGATCGCCCCGACCAGGAGGTTGACGGTGAGCATCCACTGTCCCGTGCTCACCTCGACGTGCATGTCCTGGGAGATCGTGGGCACCAGCAGCATGCCGAGAGAACTGACGACCGCGGTGGTCAGGGCGGCATAGGCGAGCGCGGGCAGTAACCGGGGACTGGTCGCGGATTCAGTCGGTGGATGCATCGTCCACCAACTTGCCTGTGGGGGCGTCGTCCACCAGTTTGCGCAGAATCGGGACGACGGAGTCGAGGGTCCGCTTCTCGTCGGCCGTCAGCCGCTCCGCGATGGCGTGGTTCAGCCAGTCCAGACCTTCCGACCGTTCCCGAGCCAGCCTCTCCCTCCCGGCATCGGTGAGTTCGATCCAGATCCGGCGCCGGTCTTGCTCGTCGGGAGTGCGCGCCACCAGGCCGAGGCCTTCGAGTTCGCGCACGGCCGTCGCGATCGCCTGCGGAGTGATTTTCTCGGACGACGCGAGGGTCGAGGCCGACGTCCGTCCGTGCTTCGACAGATATGCGAGCACACCTATCTTGCCCACGGACATCGTCCTGCCCGACGTGAGCAGTCGCCAGATCGGGCGCAGGGCTTCGCGAAGGACCTGCGCGGTGGCCTGTTCGGTGATCATGAGCGAAGCGTACAACCAAATTGATCAATCTAGTTGTCTAAATGGGGAGGCTCACACCGGCAACCGCAGGATCGCCCGCAGCGGACAGCGTCAGCGATATCCTTGAGAGCACGCCATCGAGAGGTGAGTCCCGGTTGTATCCGCGCTGGTCATGCCGTCGGAACCAGCGCGCAGCAGCACGAGCCGACGGAGTAAGTAGACCGTCCGATGGGTGAAGGTGATCCGCTCGACACGCAGCGGTACCCGCCCTCCCCGGCCGCGGAGCTGGCAGGCACCGGTTTCGACGACGCCCAGGAGATCGGGCGCGGCGGCTTCGGGGTGGTCTACCGCTGCACGCAGGCGGATCTGGATCGTACGGTGGCGGTGAAGGTGCTCACCGTCGAACTCGACGAGGAGAACAAGGCCCGGTTCTTCCGGGAGCAGCGGGCGATGGGCCGGATGACCGGTCATCCGAACATCGTGAACATTCTGCAGGTCGGAGCGACCGCGAGCGGTCTTCCCTACATCGTGATGCCGTATCACCCGCAGGATTCTCTCGACGCGCTCATCCGTCGCCGCGGGCCGTTGCCGTTGACCGAGGCGCTGCGGGTGGGGGTGAAGATGGCGGGCGCGGTGGAGACGGCGCACCGGCTCGGGATCCTGCACCGGGATATCAAGCCTGCGAACATCCTGCTCTCCGATTACGGCGAGCCGGAGTTGACGGACTTCGGCATCGCGCACATCACCGGCGGCTTCGAGACCGCAACCGGCGTCGTCACCGGGTCACCCGCCTACACCGCACCGGAGGTCCTCGCCGGTGACCCGCCGAGCCCGGCGGCGGACGTCTACGGTCTCGGGGCGACGTTGTTCAGTGCGCTGACCGGTCATGCCGCGTTCGAACGCCGCAGCGGAGAGCAGGTGGTCGCGCAGTTCCTGCGGAGCACCACCCAACCCGTGCCCGATCTGCGGGAGCACGGAATCCCGGACGACGTGTCCGGCGTGATCGCCCGGGCGATGTCCCGCGAGCCCGATCAGCGCCCGGCGACCGTCGCCGACTTCGGCGAGGAACTGCGGCAACTACAACGCAACCACGACCTCCCGGTCGACGACATGGCGCTGCGCACCGAGGCCGATGCGCACGGCAATAGCGAGGAACCGTCCTCGCATCCCGGACGGTCGTCGCACGGCCCGGCGTCGCTGGGCGCGACGGGGAGCCTCCCACTGGAGCTGACCAGTTTCGTGGGCCGCCGTCACGAGCTCACCGAGGCGAAGAACCTGCTCGGCGGATCCCGGCTGGTGACGCTGACCGGGATCGGCGGCGTCGGCAAGACGCGGCTGGCGATGCGGGTCGCGGCGGCGGTGCAACGCGAGTACGGCGACGGTGCGCGGTTGGTCGAACTGGGCGAACTACGCGACGGGTCCTCGCTGGTCGATGCGGTCGCCGCGGCGGTGGGGGTGCGGGACCAGTCGGTGCGGCCGCTGCGTGAGGTGTTGATCGAGTTCCTCGCGTCGAGGGAGGTGCTGTTGGTCCTCGACAACTGCGAGCAGATGGTGGACGCGGTGGCCGACCTCGTGGGCCTCCTGCTCCGGGCCTGCCCGCGGTTGCGGATCCTGGCCACCAGCCGCGAACCCCTGGTCATCGGGGGAGAGGCGGTGTTGCGGGTGCCGCCGCTGGGCTTGCCGGATCCCGGCCGGCAGCCGTCGTTGCGGGGGTTGCCGAAATACGATGCGGTGACGTTGTTCGCCGACCGCGCCGCTGCTGCGGTTCCCGGGTTCGTGCTGACCGAGGAGAACGCGGCGGCGGTGGCGGGGATCTGCCACCGTCTCGACGGGTTGCCGTTGCCGATCGAATTGGCCGCCGCCCGGTTGCGGGCGATGTCGCCCGCGCAGATCCTGCAGCGGCTGACCGACCGCTACAGCCTGCTGTCCCGCGGCAGCCGGGGTGTCCCGACGCGGCAGCAGACGCTGCGGTTGTCGGTGGACTGGAGTTTCGAACTGTGCACCGCCGGTGAGCAACTGGTGTGGGGCCGGTTGGCGGTGTTCGCGGGGAGCTTCGAACTCGATGCCGCGGAGCAGGTCTGCGGCGCCGGTCTGGGCCCGGACGAGTTGCTCGACACGCTGACCTCCCTGGCCGACAAGTCGATCCTGATCCGGGAGGAACACGGGTCGGTGGTCCGGTTCCGGATGCTCGAGACCCTCCGCGAGTACGGCTACGAGAAGCTGGAACAAACCGGTGAGACTGTGACTTTGCGCCGCCGCCATCGGAATTGGTACGAGGCGCTGGCGCTCGCATCGGAAAAGGAGTGGATCAGCGCCCGCCAGCTGGACTGGATCGCCCGCTTGAAGCGGGAGCAACCGAATCTTCGCGAGGCCCTCGAATTCGACGTCGACGACGATCCCGCTGCCGGCCTCCGCACCGCCGCCGCACTGTTCCTGTTCTGGAGTTCCCAGGGAATCTACAACGAGGGTCGGCGATGGCTCGAGCAACTGATCGCCCTCCAGAGTGGGCCACCCACCCGCGAGTGGGCCAAGGCAATCTACTGCGCGAGCGTGATGGCCAACGTCCAGGGCGATCTCGAGACGGGGGCCGCGCTCGTGGCGGAGGGACGCACGCTCGCCGCCCAGACCAGCGACCCCATGATGCGCGCGTTCGTTTCCTTCGCCGACGGAATGCTGGCCCTCCTCGGTGGGGATCCCGTCCGCGCCCGCTCGCACCTCGAACCTGCATTTGCGGAGTTCAGCGAACGCGGAGAGCGAACGCTCGCGGTAGCTGCCCTGTATCCGCTGGGGACGGCCTACGGGCTGTCCGGTCTGACGGAGGAGGCCGTCGAACGCCACGAGCGGATCCTTGCGATCACGAAAAAGTACGGCGAGAAGATGTACCGGTCTCATTCGCTGTGGGCCTTGGGAATCGCCGAATGGCAGAAGGGTGATGCGGATCGCGCCGTCCGGCTCCTCGACGAGGCGCTGGAGCTGACCAAGCAGGTGCGCAGTCCCCGCGTCGTCGCATCCTGCCTCGCGGGCCTCGCCTGGATCGGCGTCGAACAGCATGACGCACTCCGGGCCGCCGTGCTGCTCGGGGCCGCCGACGAGCTGGCGCGGGCGATCGGCAGTTCTGCTGTCATCCATTCCAACCTGATTGTCTACCACGAAGAATGCGCCGAGAAGGCCCGGAAGAAACTCGGCGACAAAGCATTCGCAGCGGCCAAGCGCAAGGGCGAACAACTCGGCTTCGACGCGGCCATCGCCTACGCCCTGCACGAGCAACCGTCCGGCGTCTCCACACCCGACACCGACACGCCGGCGCAACTGACGAAGAGGGAACTCCAAGTCGCGGACCTCATCGCCGAAGGCTTGACCAACCAGGCCATCGCCGACCGCCTCGTGATCTCACCCCGCACCGCACAGGGCCACGTGGAGCACATCCTCGCGAAACTGGGCTTCACCTCCCGCACCCAGGTCGCCGCCTGGGTCGTCGAACGAACGCACGAGTAGGTCGGGTCAAGTTACATATTGGGTTCGAGGGTTTGTCTGCCGACGGTGACCGGTGAGGTCCCGACCAGAACGAACACCGTACGTGCCCATTGGTCGGTGGAGTTGCGCCAGACGTGCATGGTCCCGCGCTGGACGATGGTGTCGCCGGTGGTCAACACCGCGACGTCTCCGCCATCCAGCACTGCTTCGAGTTGACCGCTGATCACGGCGCCGTAGTCGAGGCTCTGGGTTCGGTGGAACGGGAACTCACTGTTCGGTGCCCAATCCACGATGTAGAAGGCGGTTCCGTCCGCGGTCGAGAACGTCTCGATCAACTCCGCTCCGTCCCGCGGATCCGTGTTGTCGGACGGAAACGTGTCGGTGGCCCACAGCCGTGTCGCGAATGCGGAAGGGGACGCTTCGAACGCTTCGGCGATCGAATCGGAAAGGACGACCGAGCGGCCGTCCGAATCGTGACCGGTGACAACACGTCGGGCCTGGTGCTTCATCTTTCGCTTTTCTTCCTGGGTGTGAGTGTGACGTGATCGAACACAGACAAGGGGTCGGCTGTCAGCCCAACCGCTCGAGGGCCCATGCGGCGGATTCGGTGATCGTCCGGTCGGCCTCGGGGTCGTTGCCCACGGCGAACGTGTGAACATGTTGTCTGCTCGGAGCGACGTCGAGTGTCACGTCGACGCCCGCGGCATCGGCCGCCTCGACGAATTTCCGTATACCGCCGAGCAGATTCTCGTGCCCGCCCGCCGACAGGTACACCGGCGGAAATCCAGCGAGATCGGCGTACGTCGGGTTGCAGAGCGGGTCCTTGGTGCTGCGATCACCGAAGGCGAGTGAGCCCATCGCCACGATGATGGCCTTGCTCGCGAGTATGTCGTTCTCTTCGTTCACCATCCATTCGCCGTCCCAGTCGAGTCCGGGAGAGAAGGTCACCACTGCCCCGGGAGTCGGTAGGCCTTGGGTTCGGAGACTTACGACGAGCGAGAGGGCGAGTGTCCCGCCTGCAGAGTCACCCGCACTGACAATCCGGTTCGGCGCGAAGCCCTGATCGATCAGCCACAGAAACGCCGTGACCCCATCGTGGACCTGAGCGGGATAAGCGTGCTCCGGCGCGCGTCGATAGTCGACGAGGAGAACGCGAGAACCGATTTCTCTTGCGAGGTGACCGGCCATCTTCCGATGCGAGTGGGGAGATCCGGTGACGAAACCCCCGCCGTGGAAGTAGAGGACGACCGTTGCCGGATCGGCGTCCGCCGGAATGCTCCATACGGCGGAGAGTCCGTCGATGTCGACCGACTCGTAGCTGACCGCCTTCGGTTCGGTTGCGACGGTGTGCCATCCCTCCTGCATATCGCGCATGACCTGTACCGACATCGCTGGGTCGGCTTGCATGCGGGCGACCCAATCCCGGTAGAGCGTGCGGAGGGGATCAACGAACTCGATCGACATCGTGGGTACCTGACTTTCGTTTCTCGGTGGGTCGAACCATGCGATGCCACGTTCATGGCGCACACTGGATTTTTGGTGAAGTGCGTCACTGATAAGCCCCTGGAGCTCGAGCGATCTCTGCACGTATTTCGTCGAGAGACCCGAACATTGCGCGCACGTGCCGTTCGACTACAGCCTCGGCTGTGGTCACCACCCCTGCCGAGGCTCCTTCCAACAGTTCGATGCCGACATGGACCTACGTCTGTCGTCCGTCTGCACTGACCGGCACTCCTCATGCCCGGCTGTCGACCAAGTCTTCGCCCTCGGTGCTGTCGCTCACCTGTCGAATCCGTGTGCTTGCGGCGAGTACGAGAATCAGTACGGCACCGACGAGAGATGGGATCATGAATGCGAGGAGGCCTGCGCGTGGCGTCGCGAACAGAGCGCCGATCTGGGGGCCGAGAATCGCACCGAGTCGGCCGATGCCCAGGCAGAATCCGATTGCGGATCCGCGAATTGCTGTCGGATAGTGTGCAGCGATCACGCCGTACATGAGTGTGCTGGTGCCGACGGTTCCGATGCCCGCTGCGAAAGCGGCGACGAAGAGGCCGGCCGCACCGAGTTCGGTACCGAACGCGAGGGCCAGCATAGCGACGGCTCCGAGGAGAAAGTACGGGACTATGGTCCGCGTCGCACCACCCCGGTCCACGAGCAAGGCGCCGACGATCGTGCCCACGACCGCACCGAACTGCAGCATCATCAGCGCCAGAGTGCCCTGTGTACCAACGAAACCCATCTCTTTGGTCATACTCGGCAGCCAGGTGTTCGGGCCGTAGACGAGAATCTGGCAGCAAAACATCACTGCCGTAAAGATAACAGTGGCAGACAGGTATCGAGACGACAGAAGGAGTCGTATGCCGCCCTTAGCCTGATCTGCTGGACGAGCGTCTGCCGCATTGAGCTCAATGCCGAACCGGTTGGCGACCTCGCGTGCTTCCTCATCGCGGCCACGCGCAACGAGGAGGCTCGGCGATTCGGGGAGCGCGAAATACAGGATCGGGACGAGGACGATCAGCGCACCGCCAAGCAGATACAGGATCCGCCACTGCTCGGAAGGTGGCGTGGATTTCGCGAGCGCATCCGCACCGGGAAGCACGATCAGCGCGGCGATCGTGGCGAGGACACCGCCGATCGGGTATCCGGTAAGGGTGATTCCATTGAACAGCTGCTTGCGCCGGGCGGTTGCGAACTCACTGGCCAGGGCTACCGCGGCCGGGACGACGGCACCGAGTCCGACGCCAGACAGAACGCGGCCGATCCCGAATACCGTGAAGCTGGGCGCGAACGCACACACCAGGCACAGCAATGAGAACCAGGTGACACCAGCCAAGATCACGGCGCGCCTCCCGATGCGGTCGGCGAGAGTGCCTGCAACGAGGAAGCCGACCATCAGTCCGCCCAGAGTCATGCTGTGAACGTCCGCCAGTGCTGACTTTTCCGATCCCCACTGGTGCATGAGCGAGGGCAGAGTTGCACCGAAGACGATCAGGTCGTATCCGTCAGCGAGAATGGTGGCGAAACACAGAGCCAACACCAGACCGGGTCCACGAGATGGTGACGCGCTGGGGGTGAGCGAATTGGGCATGTGTTGCTTTCATGTCGGGAGAATGAGTGTGAGCCGGAATGTAACTCGGCTCACACTCATGAAACATCAGAGGCAGCGTCGAATCGACTGAAAAATCTCGAAGTTCGAATTCGGTCCACGGAAATCAGAGGGTCCTTCGGAAAACCTGAATTCGAACTTCGTCAGAAGTCAATTGATCGGCGATTGGGGGAGCCATAAACTCGGAGACAAGGTGCTCGCCGCCAATTCGACAGCCGAATGGTCGAGGTCCTCGGTCAGGCAGACATCCCGGCTATCGCGATGAACACCCGCAGATGCTGCGACGACCTTCGCATGAAGGACGACGGCGAGCGACCGCCGGTCCAGTGTGCGGTCGGCCCCGTTGGCAGGGATCACGACGAGATCGACGAGCTTCTCAGCGGAGCCGGGCCGCGGCCCTCGAGGCGACACATTCAGCAATGGAAGAGGACACAGTATGAAGAAGATTCGGATCGGATCTGGAAGTGGATTCTGGGGCGACAATCTGGACCCTGCGGTCGAGATCGCCAAGCACGGTGACGTGCAGTACCTCGCATACGACTTCCTGGGCGAGCCGACCATCCCGTCCCTGCAGAAGATGCAGCGCAAGGATGCGTCGCGCGGCTATGTCCCGTCGATCCGGGCTGTGGTCCGTGGCGTGCTGCCGATCTGTCTGGAAAAAGGCATAAAGATCCTGACCAACGCGGGTGCCGCCAATCCGCAGGCCTGTGCTGACACGATCCTCACCACCGCGAAGGAAATCGGGATCACCAAGCTCAAGGTCGGTATCGTCACCACCAACGACGTTCAGGCCAAGGTCGAGGAACTGCTCGACAACGGCGTCCAGTTCACCAACCTCGACAACGGCGACGCGGATCTCGGCCGCGTGCGCGACAAGATCGTGGGATCGTATGTCTACTCGGGCGCATACGGTTACGTGGAGGCGCTCGAAGCGGGCTGTGACATCATCATCTCCGATCGAGCCACCGACGACGCGGCTATTCTGGCCCCGCTCGTCCACGAATTCGGCTGGAAATGGGACGAGTGGGACAACCTCGCGATCGGCATCCTCGCCGGACATCTGATCGAGTGCGGCGCGGCGTGCAGCGGCGGGATCTCGAGCCTGTGGCGCGAGGTTCCCGAGCCCTGGAATATCGGTTACCCGATCGCCGAGGTCAACGAGAACGGTGAACTGTTCATCACCAAAGTGGACGGCACCGGCGGCGTCGTCAACCAGGTCACCCTGACCGAGCACCTCCTGTATGAAGTGCACGACCCGGGTAATTACCTGATGCCTGAGGTGATCACGGATTTCACCAATGTCGAGATGGACGAGGTCGCCAAGGACCGCGTCAAGGTATGGGGCGCCAAGGGCAAGCCACGTCCGGACACTCTCAAGGCGGGCATCGCTTACATGGACGGCTTCATCGGCGAGGCTGAGTCGTCGGTGACCTGGCCGGACGCCGTCGAAAAGGCCGAGCGGTCGATCGAGATCATCAAGAAGCGTCTGCAGATGGTAAACCTCGATGCCGAGGAAGTCCGGTTCGACATGATCGGTGTCAACTCGTGCCACTGGTCGGCGTCACCCGCGCCGGACCCGGACATCAACGAGGTCCGTGTTCGTGTCGCGGCCAAGTGCGCCGAGCGTGCAGAGGCAGCGAAGGTAGCTCGCGAATGCGTGATGCTGATGGGCACCGGCCCGATCGGATCGACCGGCCAGCTCAACACTCCGCCGCCGCGTGAGGTTTTCGCACTGTGGCCGACTTTGATTCCGCGCGAGGAGATCTCGCAGACCGTCGAGACTAGGGAACTGTGACCACATGAGCCGTATCCATTTGAACAACATCGCCTACGCCCGCTCCGGCGACAAGGGCGACATCTGCAATATCGCTGTCATAGCCAAGGAGAAGCGCTTTTACCCGCTGATCCTGGAGTACCTGACCGCAGACGTGGTCAAGGAGTTCTTCGGCGAGATGGTCAAGGGTGAGGTGAACCGCTACGAGGTGCACACCCTGAAAGCGATGAATTTCGTCCTGCGCAATGCACTCGGCGGCGGAGCCACACGTAGCCTGCGCGCCGACTTCACCGGCAAGACGATGTGCCAGGCCCTGCTGCGCATCGAGTTCGAGGTCGCCGAGTCCGATCTGCAACTGATGCACTGATCGGTTCCTTTTCGTACTGCACAATCGACAAGAGTTCGGAGATCCCGAGATGAGTGACAAAGCGCAAGTTGTCGGCGTCAACATGGTGAAATTCGCCAAGCCCGGCGCAAACGACCCGTACGAGGTGATGGCTGCGGAGGCGATCCGCGGGGCCCTCGCCGACGCGGAAATTGACTACGCCCTGGTTCAGCAGGCATTCGCCGGCTATGTGTACGGAGACAGCACGTGTGGTCAGCGCGCGGTGTATTCGGTCGGGATGTCCGGCATTCCCGTGTACAACTTGAACAACTACTGCGCGTCCGGTTCGTCGGCGCTCATGCTCGCGCGCCAGGCAGTCGAGACCGGGATCGTCGACTGCGCGCTGGCGTTCGGATTCGAGGAGATGGCACCGGGCGCTCTCGGTAGCGCGTTCCCCGATCGGACGTCTCCGGTGGGGTGGATTCACGAGCGTCGGGTGGAGCTGCACCCGGAGTTGCCGACCGATGCCCCACGTGCGATCCAGGCATTTGGCGCGGCCGGGTGGGAGTACATCGAACGGTACGGTGCGAATCCGGACATCTTTGCGCGAGTTGCGGTCAAGTCGCGTACGCACGCGAGCAACAACCCGTATTCGCTGTTCACCAAGCCACTGACCGTCGCTCAGGTGATGGAAGCGCCCACCCTGTTCCCGTATCTGACCCGCTTCATGGCATGCCCACCTACTTGCGGAGCGGCAGCTGCGATCGTGGTCAGCAAGGCCTTTGCCCAACGACACGGACTTACGGGCGCTGTCGAGATAATCGGGCAGTCGATGACCACCGACACCGAGGCCAGTTCGGTTGACCTGATCAACCTGGTCGGCGCCGACATGACACGCCGTGCGGCGGCAGAGGTGTACGAGTCGGCCGGCGTCGGCCCTGAGGACGTCGATGTCGTCGAGTTGCACGACTGCTTCACTCCGAACGAAGTCATCAGCTACGAAGGCCTGGGGCTATGCGACGAAGGCGCTGCGGAGAAGCTCATTCTGAACGGGGACAACACTTACGGAGGAAAGTATGTGGTGAACCCATCCGGTGGGCTGATGTCCAAGGGCCATCCGCTCGGTGCGACCGGTCTTGCGCAGTGTGCCGAGCTCGTCTGGCACCTACGCGGAACGGCAGGACAGCGGCAGGTCGAAGGTGCACGGATCGGGCTACAGCACAATATCGGGCTGGGCGGCGCGTGCGTCGTCACGATGTATCGGAGAGTGTCATGACCGTCTCCGGTCCGCTCGACGGCGTCAGGGTCCTCGATCTCACGTCGAACGTGATGGGGCCGTTCGCTTCTCTGCACCTGGCGGACATGGGTGCCGACGTGTGGAAAATCGAATCTGGCTGCGGGGACACGATCCGCCGGGTCGGTCCAGCGCGGAATGTGGGGATGAGTTCGAACTTTCTGCACTTGAATCGCAACAAGCGGTCGATCGTGCTCGATTTGAAATCGGAGGGTGGGGCGTCGGTGCTTCGCCGGATGATCGCCGGCGCCGACGTGTTCTTGTACAGCATGCGTCCGAAAGCAATGCGTTCGCTCGGGTTCTCCTACGACGATGTGCGCGAGATCAATCCACGGATCGTCTACGCCTGCGCGGTGGGTTTCGGTCAGAATGGACCATATGCGGACCGCCCTGCGTATGACGACCTGATTCAGGCGGCGTCGGGAATGGCTGCGTTGCAGAACCGGAAGGTTGGTAGCCCGGAGTTCGTCGCCACACCGATTGCAGACCGGGTGGTCGGCATATCTACTGCGATGGCTGTCAGTGCTGCGCTCTATCACCGCAACGTCACGGGCGAGGGGCAAGAAGTCCAGGTTCCGATGTTCGAGACGTTCGCACAGCTGGTTCTCGGGGACCACCTGTGGGGGCACTCTTTCGATCCGCCGATCGGCGACTGGGGCTATGCGCGGACGATGAATCCGGACCGTCGTCCGTACCAGACGAAGGACGGGCGATACGTCGCTGTCAGCATTTACATCGACAAGCACTGGCGGAGCTTTTTTCAGGTCGCCGGTCGTCCAGACTTGGCCAACCATCCGAAATTCGTAGATGTGCACACCCGCGCCGAGAACATGCCGGAGTTGCTGCACCTTCTGTCGGATATCTTCAAAACACGTCCGGCGGACGAATGGCTAGCCGATCTGGCGGCTGCGGATGTTCCGGCGATCGAGACGAACACTCCGGCAGGGGCGCTCGATGATCCTCACCTGCGGAAGACGGGTTTCTCGTTTGTCGAAGAACATCCGTCCGAAGGCAGGATCAACTCACTCGGCATCCCCCAGACATGGAGCTCCTATGCTCCGGCGGTCCGCCATCCGGCGCCCCGGCTCGGTGAGCACTCGGTCCAGCTCTTGCGTGAGGTCGGAGTGAGTGAACGCGAAATCGGCACGCTTCTCGCATCTGGTGCGGTGACCGACGAGTCCGGACAGCGCGATGCGGTGAGTGCCCGATGAGTGAGCGGGCGGTGTCAGACCTCAAAGGCAGAGTTGCGATCGTCACCGGGGGATCCGGAGGGATCGGCCACGGTATTGCCGCCAGATTGGGCGCTCGCGGAGCGACTGTGGTTGTCAACGGCCGCAGCGAGGAGCGAGCTGCCTACGTGGTCGACGAGATCCGCGCGGCAGGCGGCAATGCGCACTTCCACTCCGGGGACGTCGGGTCACCCGACGATATGCGGGCGTTGGCCCAATCCGTCGTCGAGCAGTTCGGTCGTATCGATATTGTCGTGCCCAATGCCGGAGGGTTTGACGAGCAGGCGCGTGATCCGAAGGTCCGAGGGCCGTTCGCAGGCATCGATCTGGAACGGGTCACGAATTTCGTAGGTCACGCTTTGCTCGGAAAGCTGGCGGTGGTGCAGGCGTCGGTACCGTACCTGCGGGAGAACGGCGGGTCTGTAGTATTCGTTACCTCGGAGGGCGGACGTGCACCGACGCCGGGGCAGACGGGCATCGCAGCATTCTCGGCTGCGTTGATCCAGGTGAGCAAACTGTTGTCGAAGGAACTCTCCAGAGACAAGATCCGCGTCAACTGTGTGTGCGTGACCGTCGTCCGGGACACACCGTCGTGGCAGGCTGCGTTCGAGCACGATGACGCAGTCTCTGTGGCGCACCGTCGACAATACGAGAAGATAGTCGAGAGGGCGCCGTTCGGTATCGCTTCACCTCCGGATATCGGTGACGTGGTGAGTTTTCTCGCGTCCGACGAGTCGAAGTACCTGACGGGCGCGGTACTCAGCCCTACCGGAGGGCTCACCCTTCACTGATTGGCATCCGTATGCCAGCGATCTGGACTGCCGGTGTTCGCAACGGTCTCGAATCGTTTGCGGGCGTCCGGCCAATCCAGTCGCCCGGACACGTTAGACATCCCTGTAGCGTGCGGACGTTACGCGCCAAGAGTTGTCGCCGGCCGCTGGTAATTCTCGGAGCGAGTGCCGTCATCGCATTCGCGGCGCTCACGCCCGGTGCCGTCTCGCACGTGTTCGCTGCGTTCCATTTCACGGCGAAGGAAGACACCGATCGGCCTGTCTCATCGCGGCGGACGCAAACGCAAACAACCCTGGGAGACACCTCGGCCGGGGCTGCGCTTTCGCGCTCTAATGCCCCGTGGGTAAAGTAGTTTGACATGGCCAGAGTCCTCTTGGTTGTCGCTCGCGGACATTGCCAACCATCGTGTAGTAGTCTGCGCAATAGCGATATTCGTGAGAATGCGCTGGATCGCTTCCGTGACACGGCGGGGTGTCAGCAGTCTGGCGAATGCGATCGCAGCGTGAAGGGCATTTATCGAACCTTCAGGTTTTCTGCGAGGTCCCGAGTCGAGGCACCGGGTACGTCGTGAATTCGGTGACTCCTTGGGAAGCTGGATCAGGCGGGGCGCGTCGCCCGACCGCGACGTGTTGGGCGCAGGTCGAGCGGTCTCGGTGGGGTGTGCGACGGCGAGGATCGGTGTAGTCCGTCGGCGTGAAGGTGTCCCCGTCCGTGAGGCACCGCTACCCCCGGATGCCCGGAATCGGCGGGCACCCGGGATACGGAAGCGCGTTCCCTTGGGCGGTCGGTCAGGTCGTGTTCACCGATGGCGAGCAATGATGTGGGGGTTGGTAGCTCCACGAAATCACAGGTTGCCAACGATGCGAAGGAGGCTCAAATCACGTACTCGAGTCAATCTCAGAGGTGCTTCTTGTAGAAGGGGATCAGTTTGTCGAGGGCGATCTTGACGGGTTCGGGCTTGTCGTAAAGGTCGTAGTGGGAGAATCCCTCGGCGACAACGAGTTCCTTCTCCTTGGATGCTGCGCGTCGAATGATTTCCAGGCCGTCGCGGTACGCGCCGAAAGCGCCCGGTTTGTCACCGACCACGATGCACATCGGTTGGGTCAGGAGAACTTCGGCGCGGTTGAAGGCATCCCAGCCGACGGCGGTGGCCTGGTGGGAGAACAGGGAACGGTTGACGCCGTGTGGTTTCTGTCCGCGCAGCGTGCGGTAGTACTCGGTCGCCTCGTAGACGTCGATCTCGGTGAGACCCTTTTCCTTGGCGACTTCTGGGGACGGCGGCAGCAAGTCGTCCACCCGCAACTCCGAGCCCCGCGCTTCGGCGGTGCGTTGCGCTGCCATGGCCTCGAGGGCGCCGATGGGGTCGTAGCCGGTGAACGACTCGTGCATCAGGCGACCGTAGTTCGCACCTGTGACCGTGCCGAGGGCCTTGATTCGGCGCTCGGTCATCGTGGCGTTGACGGCGTAGCCGCCCGCGCCGCAGATTCCGAGCACGCCGATATGATTTTCGTCCACGTAGGGCAGCGTGACCAGGTAATCGATGACATAGCTGAAGTCCTGGACACGGAACGTCGGGTCCTCGATGAAGCGCGGCTCGCCGCCGCTGGCGCCCTGGAAGCTCGCGTCGAACGCGATCACCACGAACCCCTCCGCGGCCAATGCGCTGCCGTAGACGTTGCCCGAGGTCTGCTCCTTACAGCTACCGATGGGGTGGGCGCTGATCACGACCGGGTACTTGGTGGACTTGTCGAACCCCGGAGGGAAATAGATATCCGCTGCGATATCCCAGTACAGCGCCTTGATGCTCACGGTCTCGATGTTGTCGGTCATTGGAGTTTGCCTTTCGCGTGCGAGTGGATTGTTGGTGAAACATCTGGAAGTGGAGCGGGCCGTCGCGTCCGACATGCTCACATGAACGCGGGCCGATCCCCGTCTGTCCCCGGCTTGTCGACACCGAGGTTCGCCCCGTTGGGTGACCTGGTACGAAATCTCGTCGTTGTCGGTGAGCCAGGCGGGCCGCAGGATCGTGTAGTCCAGCGAGGACGCCTCGATTGTGTCGGCGGCTACGCGGTAGGTGTCCAGGACCTTGCCGATCTGGCGTCGATTCCATTGCCCGAACGGGCCGGGGACCTCGTCATAGATGCCGAGGGCGGTCACGAAGATCAGGCGTTGCACCCCGTGGCTCTGCATCGCCGCGACAATGGTTTCGGCTTGGGTGTCGATTTCACCTGCGAGATTTGCATAAACGACGTCCTGATCGCGCACTGCGTCGGCCACTTCCCTCTCGTTGAGTGCGTCGCCCTCGACGATCTGTGCGGTGTCGGGCGCACCAGCGAGTCGACTCGCGTCGCGAACGAACAGGGTCAGGTGCAGTCCTTTCTCGGCGAGCATCTCGACCGCCCAGCGTGCGATTCGTCCGTTGGCGCCGATGACCAGCACCTTCGTCATCTCGATGTCCTCCTGATTGGGTGTATGCCGGATCCCGCCGAAAATCAGAGCAGCTCTGCTGATGTCCGATGAGGGACGAGTTGTCGGCAGCGTCCCTGTGCGACGCGGATCGCCTTACGCCTAGATGTTGCCTGACTCCAGGGGACGGCACAGCGGCCAATTTTGTCCAGGGACAAATTGTCCCCCTATCCGTGGTTCAGGTTTGTTTGCCATCATTCGTAAGGTGAACGTGTACAACGAGCAGGTCGAGCGCCGTACCGAAATCGGTGATTTCCTCAAGACGAGGCGTCTGGCCGTGCAACCGGAGGACGTCGGGCTGTCCCGGGACTCCGGCCGACGCCGTCGGGCACAGGGCCTCCGCCGAGAGGAAGTCGCAGAGCTGGCGGCGATCAGCACTGACTACTACGCCCGCATCGAGCAGGGGCGCCGTGCAGCGCCGTGGCCGACCCTGGAAACAATCGCCGGCGCATTACGTCTGGACCAGGCGGGGAGGGATTACCTCCTCGAACTGTCGATGCGGCCACCATCGCGCCCGCCGCGTAAGAACAAAGCCCAGCGTGCGTCACCGCACCTCCTGCGGCTGCTCGACGATCTCGCGACGATGCCGGCGCTGATCCTCGGCCGGAGAATGGACGTGCTCGGTTGGAACGCGATGGCGGCCGCGCTGATGGTCACCGATTTCGCCAAGTTACCGACTGGGCAACGTAATTACGTAAGACTGGTATTCACCGATCCAGCGGTACGACGTCTCTATCCCGACTGGGAACAGACGGGTCGACTCTGCGTCGCGCTGCTCCACATGGAAGTGGCGCGCGATCCACACGACCCGCGGCTCGCGGAACTTGTCGGGGAGCTGTCGATTCAAGACGTCGACTTCAGACGTTGGTGGAGTGACCACCAAGTCGCGATTCGCAACCGTGGCGTCAAACGGTTTGACCACCCGCGAGTCGGTTCCCTCACCCTCGAGTGGGACACACTGGCTTGTGTGGGCGACCCCGACCAACAACTGATCACCTGGAGCGCCGAGGCGGGGACAGCGTCGCATGACCGGCTCGCGGAGCTTCGGCAAAACAACTGAGAGTGGTGAAAGTGAATCTGCCGAGGGACATGAAGGAGTTCCTGGTCAGCCGACGAGCGAAAGTGACACCGGATCAGGTCCGGTTGCCATCGAGCGGCCGTCGGCGCGTTCCCGGTGTGCGTCGCGAAGAGGTTGCTGCGCTGGCGGGAGTCAGATCGCAGGGGCACTGATGCTGAACGAAGCGGAGACCTGAAGGCGAAGCGGTCAGGCACTCCGGAAGATCGTTTTCAGCTCCAGGTACGGCTCGAGACTGTTGGGCCCGAGTTCTCTGCCCATGCCGCTGTTCTTGACGCCGCCGAATGGTGCCTCCGTGGGGAACGACGCACTGTTGACACCGATCGTGCCGGTCACGATGCGCCGGGCGACAGCGGTGGCGTGCTCGCGGTCCGGGGAGAACACCCCGCCGCCGAGGCCGTACTCGGAATCGTTGGCGATGGCGATGGCCTCGTCCTCGTTTTCGTAGGCGATGACGACGAGGACCGGGCCGAAGATCTCTTCGCGGGCAATGCGCATGTCGTTGGTGACGTCACGGAAGACGGTCGGCTCGATGTAGAAGCCCCGGTCGTTCGCCGTGGATCGGCCCCCGCCGACGACGACCTTCGCTCCTTCACGTTGTCCCAGCTCCAGGTACGACTCGACGCGATCCCGCTGCCGTTCGGACACCAGGGGGCCGAACAGGTTCGCGGGATCGGTGGGATCGCCGATCGGGATCTCGCTCAACGCGGCACTGACAGCGTCGACTACTTCGTCGTACCGCGACCGGGGTGCGAGCACCCGGGTCAGCGACCGGCACACTTGGCCGGTGTTCGGTGAGCATGCGGTTGCCACGAACGGCTTGAAGGCGTCGAGATCGACGTCGTCGAGCAGGATGGCGGCCGACTTGCCGCCCAGTTCGAGGGTTACCCGCTTGAGGTCCCTACCGCAGGTCTCGGCGATGGCCTTGCCGGCGACAGTGGAGCCGGTGAAGGCGATCTTGCGGACCAGCGGATGCTCGACGAGCGCGCTGCCGGTCTCGCGGCCTCCCGTGACGACGTTGACGACGCCGGCGGGGATACCCGCTTCTGTGGCGATTTCCGCGAAGAGAAAAGCATCGAGTGAGGTTTCTGGTGCCGGCTTGATCACGGCGGTGCATCCTGCCGCGAGTGCCGGTCCGATCTTCCACGCGATGAGGGGTTGGGGGCCGTTCCACGGGGTGATCGCCCCCACCACGCCGACTGGCCGGCGCTGCAGAAGCGCGTCACCGATGGACGTTTCCAGTGGTTCCTCTTCGATGAGAGTGTCGGCGAGCGATGCGAAATACCGGTAGTACTCCGGAACCTTCTGCTGCATCGCCCGGGACACGCTGATCGGGGTGCCGTTCTGCCGTGTCACCAGCGCAGCGATCTCGTCGATACGCTCTTCGTAGGCGTCGGCCAGTCGACGCAGGGAGGCCGCTCGCTCGGACGGTGCTGTCGCAGCCCACGTGACCCCTGCCTCCTCGGCAACCTGCACGGCCGTGGCGATATCGGTGGCGTCACCGTCGACGATGCGTGCGAAGGTCTCCTCCGTCGCGGGATTGACCACGGAGACTATCGAAGTGGAGTGCGCGGTTCGGTATCGTCCGCCGATGTAGTGGGATTCGCTGTCACTGATCATGTTTTGTCCTCCTGGTCTCATCGCGCGGTGAATGGCGATGAGGAGCGGTCTCGTGAGCTGATGACGGCAGCGAATGCCGCAGTCATTTGTGCACAGAGTCATTCGTGCACACAGCGGGTAGGTTGCCTGTCCCATCGACTCCACTTACGTGCGGCCCGCAGCTCCTTCGGATTGAGGCCGCCCCAAATGCCGTGCTGTTCCCCGAAACGGATCGCGCACTCACGGCATTCAGCAATTACGGGGCATTGTCGGCAGATCGACTTGGCGACCTCTTCCTGCCCGCGTTGCGAACGGCGACTGTCGTCGCCGTTCGAATAGAAGACCGCGATATCCATCCCACGGCAACGCGCGTGGAGCCGCCACTCCTCCCGGTCGATCGGTGTTGTGACGGTCATGAATTCAGAGTGCTTTCCCGGCTTCGCGGAACAGTTGTCGAACTACGAACCGACGAGATCCGACGAGGGTCAGTTCAACGGAAGGTAGGTCAAGGCAGTGTCTTCAGCACCTCGAGAAGTTGGTCGTTGTCCGCGCCGATGTCGCGGGCTGCGTGCAGGGGCGGTGGACGCCGACCGTCGAACGACAGGGGCAGACCGACCAGTCCGATCTCGTCTTCCGACGGCGTGCCGATGATCCCGAGCGCGTGGGTATGTTCGTGGGCGACGACTTCGGCGGTGGTCTGGATCGGTGCCGCCGGGATGCCGGCAACCTGCAGCAGTTCCTGCCAGTGGGCACGTGTTTCCTTCGCCAGTTGCTCACCGATCAGCCGGTCGATCTCGGCCCGATTCTGCAACCGTCCGGCGTTGGTGGCGAACCGGTCGTCGGTCGACCATTCCGGATGTCCGAGTGCGGCGCAGAGGCGAGCGAACAGCGGGTCGTTGGCGCAGCTGACGATCAAATCGCCGTCACTGGTCGAGTACGCGCGGTGCGGGACGATGAAAGCGACACCCGACCCGTGACGACCGCCCAGTTCGCCGTCGGCGTTGTAGTTCCCCACGCCGATCGACATCCACGCCATGGCGGTCTCGAGGAGCGACGCGTTGACCGTCGCACCGGCGTGTTTCACCTGACGGCGGTGTAGCGCCGACAGGATGCCGATCACCGCCCACATCGCGGACCCGAAGTCGATGATGGACACCCCTGCCCGCACCGGGGGCTGTCCTTCTTCGCCCGTGATGCTCATGATTCCGGAGAACGCCTGCATCAGCGGGTCGTATCCGGGGAGAGTGTTCAGCGGGCCTACATGTCCGAACGCGCCGATCTCGCAATAGATCAACTCCGGCTTGGTCACCCGGAGGCTGTCGGCGTCCAGCCCGTACTTCGCGCTGGAACCCGGCCGGAGGTTGTGGATGAAGACGTCCGCGCGTTCGGCGATCAGCGTGTGCAGCGTCTTCAGCTGATCTCGATCCTTGATGTCGATGCTGATGCAACGCTTACCGCGGTTGAGCGCATGGAACGCGGCGCCGCTGCCCTTCCATGTGCTCGGCCCCCAGCCGCGGGCGGAGTCGCCCGTCGGACGCTCCACCTTCCACACCTCGGCGCCGAGTTCCGCGAGGATCTTCCCACTGAACGGTGCCGAGGCACTGTCGCCCAGTTCGACCACGACAACTCCCGATAACGGCAGATCACGCTGCATTGTCTTCCTCCTTGGGGGTCAGCCTGCCGAGTGCGCAGCGCGCACTTCGGGCGAGTACGTGGCGCCGGAATTCAGCAACTCGTCTATTTCACTGCGATCAAGACCGGCTTCGGTGAGCAACTGCACCGAATGTTCGCCGAGGCGCGGCGCCGGGTACCGCAGGTCCGGCTGACTCTCGCTCCACTGTTGCGGAATCGCCATCGTCTTCAGCGGGCCTTCCGAGGGGTGGTCCTGGTCGACGAAGAAGCCGACCGCCCTCATGTGTGGATCATCCAGCAACGATTCCGGAGTGTTCATCTCGATGACCGGAATATCCGCTTCGTTCAGAAGCTTCATCCATTCCGCGGTCGTCTTCGTCTCGAACACCTGCCCCAGGAACTCGTACAGGATTCCGATGTTCTGGGTCCGTCCGTTGATGTCGGCGAAACGCGGGTCCTCCGCCATCTCCGGGTGTCCGGAGATTTCGAAGAAGCGCTGCCAATGCTTGTCGACGTAGACGTTCACCCCGAGGTAGCCGCCGTCGAGCGTCCGATACGGGCGGCGGTCGGGATTCATCATCCGTCCGTACCCCCAATCTCCGATCGGCGGATCGAACGTGTGCCCGTACAGGTGGTCGCCCATGACGAAATGCGCGAACGTTTCGAACATCGGTACCTGGACTTCCTGACCGACCCCTGTTTTCTCGCGCCGGAACAGTGCCATCGACACTGCCGTGCTCGCGGCCATGCCGACGACACGGTCGGCGATGGCGGTGGCCACATAGGTCGGCGGACCTGCCTTACGGCTCTGGAGTACCGGCATACCGACCGCTGCCTGGATCAGGTCGTCGTAGGCCGGCCGGTCGGCGTAGGGGCCGTTCTGGCCGAACCCGTAGCAGCCGCAGTAGATGATCCGCGGATTGATCGCGCGGGCGTCCTCGTAGCTCAATCCCAGCCTGGCCATCGCTCGAGGCCGCAAGCTGTACAGCAGCACGTCGGCGGAACCGATCATCCGCTTAAGTGCGGCGCTGCCGCCGGCGGACTTGAGATCGAGGACGAGGCTGCGCTTGTTGCGGTTGAGGTGCAGGAAGATCGCGCTCATCCCGCGGTTGCGGGACGGTCCGACACCGCGAGTCGTGTCGCCGTCCCGTGACTCGATCTTCCAGACGTCCGCGCCCATGTCGGCGAGCAGGAGCGACGCGTACGGGCCCATGAAGTTCGATGTCAGGTCCAGGATGCGCACACCCTCCAACGGTCCGGTCATGTCACTGCTCCTACTGGTGGTCCGTCATGGTGAATACGGGGAGTTTCTGCTCCCCACGCTGTACGAAACGCGTCGTGACCGGGTTTCCGATCGCGATGGCGTCAGGTTCGCCGTCGAGCTGAGCGAACAAGGTGTAGTAATCGTCCATCTTCACGAAGCCGACCGTGTACTGCACGATCGTGGCCCAGACGGGTGCGGTCCACGCACGATCGTGCTGTACGAGTAAATCGTCCCGCTCCCGGTCGATTGTGTCCACGACGATGTCGACTCCGTCGAATCGCCGTGCAAGCAGAGCACGTACTCCGCTGTGCCTGGGGCGATCGTCTGCGACGCGACCGCGACAGTCGACGTCAGCCCGGCGCCCTGCATTGCGATGCGTACGCATCGCCCACGCCGACGATCGCTGCGCCGGGCTTCGACGACATACTCAGTCTTCAGCGCGAAGCTGTAACTCGCTCGGGGCGCGGCTGCTCGGTCGGGAGCGAAGAGCCGACCAACGCATCGAGATCCTCACGTTTGCGGAGCATCAGCAAGCTCCACTCGCTCTTCTGGCAGACCTGACCGTCCTGATTCAGTGCCTTCATCAGCAGGGTGATGACACCGTACTTCTCGTCCTTGTCCTTCTTGCCGATGACTTCAGCTGTCACGTAAATTGTGTCGTTGATGTGCACCGGCGTCAGGTAGCGCAGGCCGTCGATGCCGTAATTGGCTTGGATCGACGGGCCGAAGGTGATCAGACCGGTCATGATCGAGTAGGTGAGCGAACCCTGAACCAGACGCTCCTTGAAGCGCGTCTGCTCGGCGTAGTGCTTGTTCGAGTGGATCTCGATCCAGTTGCCGGTCAACGCACAGTAGTTGACCACGTCGGTCTCGGTGATGGTGCGGCCACCGCTGCGAAACACCCGCCCGACCTCGATTTCGTCGAGGGGCATGTCGATGTCTTTGTCGATACGCACGATGTCAGTCATGAATGAGTCCTTAGTATCCGATTGAGAGATTGGGCCGAGTCGTCGACGCTCAGGCGTTCAGCTTCATCGACTTGGCGATGATGGTGCGCTGGATCTGCGACGTGCCGCCGCCGATGGTGCACTGGATCGACTCGCGCAGGTAGCGCTCCATGTCGCCCTCGGGCAGGTTGGCATAGCCGCCCAGAATCTGCATGCCGTCGAGCGCACACTGCTTGAGGGTTTCCGACGCGTACAGCTTTGCCATCGAGGTCTCGCGGGCGGCCGGGGCGCCCTCGGCCTTGATCGCGGCGGCCCGGTAGCAGAGCAGACGAGCAGCGTCGACGCGGGTCTGGTTCTCCGCCAGCATGTGCTTGAGGACCTGGAACTCACGGATCGGCTTGCCGAACTGAGTGCGCTGGTGTGCGTACCGGTTGGCGTTGTCGACTGCCTCCTGCGCGTTGCCGGTGTAAGCGGCCGCGACGGCGCAACGCTCAAGTTCGAGGTGGTCGGTGATGACCTTCCAGCCCTGGCCCTCTTCGCCCAGCAGCGCGTCCGCGGGCACTTTGACCTCGTCGAGGAAGATCTCGGTGGTGCCTGTCGCGTGACGCGACAGGGTCGGCAGCTTGTTGATGACGAGTCCCGGGGTGTCGTTCGGGATCAGCAGGACCGACAGGCCCTTGTGCTTGTCGGAGGTGTCGGTGCGAACAAGCATCGCGATGACCGTGTTGTCGGCCGCTGCACCTGAGCACCAGAGCTTGGAGCCGGTAATCACCCAGTCGCCGTTCTCGTCACGGCGAGCGCGGGTCTTGGTGTTCGCGGCATCCGAACCGGCGTCGGGCTCGGAGATCGAGACCGAGAAGCGAATGTCACCGTCGATGAACGGCTTGACGTAGCGGTCCTGCTGCTCCTTGGTGCCGAACTTCAGGATGTTCATGGCGGTGAAAGTCGGAACGAGCACCGAACACGCGAAGTCGAATCCGAACTTACCGAGACCTTCTGCCATCAGCGAGTAGTCGAAGATATCGCCGCCGGAGCCGCCCAACTCCTCGGGGAACAGGATGCCGAGCCATCCCTGCTTGGCAATCTTCTCGTACGCCTCGTACGGGTAGAGCCGGTTCTCGTCGCAGTACCGGACGTACTCGACGGTGATTTCGTTGTCCATGAAATCGTTCACGACGTCGAGCCAGGCGGCCTGGGATTCGTCGAGGAAGTTCGAGTTCATATTCTTCTCTCCAGATCGGAAGGAATGGTGCCCGTATCTCGGTTGCACCGCTTTGCATGAATGTTAGAACTGCGCGGCCGCCGAACCTAGTGATTCTTTCCGAATCAGCGATTCGACGAATTCGAATCCTGTTGTGAGGCAAAGCCGAGGGTTAGGTGATTGCGCCCACCGCGCGGAGCGCAGCGAGTTGCTCGGCGGTGAAACCCCAGTCGCCGAGTACATCGTCGGTGTGCTGTCCGGGCGCGGCGGGCGGGCCCTGGATCGCTCCCGGAGTGCGGCTGAACCGCGGCGCCGGCGCCGGCTGCACCACGCCGTCTACCTCAGTGAACGTGCCGCGCGCAACGAGATGCTTGTGCTGCGGTGCCTCGGTCAAGGACAACACCGGCGCCCAGCACGCGTCCTCCCCTTCGGCGAGGGCACACCATTCGTCGCGGGTGCGGTTCCGGAACATCGCAGCGAACCGTTCCTGTATCTCCGGCCAGCGTGTCCGGTCGTGCTGATCGGGCATGTCGGATTCTCTCAGTCCGAGAAGGCGAAGAGTGTTGCGCCAGAACCGTGTTTCGTTACAGGCGACGCTGAGCCAGCGTCCGTCCGAGGTCTCGTACACCTGGTACCAGGGTGCCCCCGAATCGAGCCGATTGGTTCCTCGTTCGTCGCGCCAGTATCCGGCGGCGTGGAGGCCGTAGAACAGGGTCATCAACGACGCCGACCCGTCCACCATCGCTGCATCGACCACCTGGCCATGACCGGACAGCCGGCTCTCGAGAAGAGCCGACACCACTCCCAGCGCCAGATACAGTGAACCGCCGCCGAAGTCGCCGGCAAGGTTGAGCGGCAGCGTCGGTGGCCCGTCCTTGGCGCCGATCGCGTGAAGTACGCCGGTCAGCGAGATGTAACTGGCGTCGTGACCTGCAGCGTGCGCCAGCGGTCCGTCTTGCCCCCAACCGGTCATCCGCCCGTACACCAGCGCGGGATTCGCGGCGAGACATTCGTCCGGGCCGATCCCCAGCTTCTCCGCTACGCCGGGACGAAAACCCTCCACCAGCACATCGGCACGTCGCGCCAGGTCGAGGATCGCGCCGGCGGCCGCATCGTTCTTCAGATCCATTGCTGCACTGCGGCGTCCGCGGTTCATCAGGTTGAAGCGCGAATCAACCGGCGCACCACCGTCGTAGCCCGGGGGTCGGTCGATCCGGATGATGTCCGCCCCCAGGTCGGACAGGAGCATGCAGCAGAACGGAACGGGTCCGACGCCGCCCAGTTCCACGATCTTGACGCCCTCGAGCGGGCCATAGGACTTCTTCATATTTCGGCTCCAATCGACCACCTCGAGTCTATTGCTCACGTGAGTCGGTTCCAATTGAAGAAACGTGAAGTGTCGATTCGAGCAGATCGAATTCCATCGATCCATTTCACCAATTCTATGCCGATATTGACCAATTCGATTGCACAGTGACACCATTCATGGAGACAATATTTCTTCCCGTGCTGCGGTGGAAATCCGTGCACGAAGACAACGGCGCGGTATTCGGCATAGGTCGACACCGTGCGCAGTCTGCCAGTCGAGGTCATCGAACGTACGCCGGCGCTCACCAGCGGGATCGTCACCACAAGGAGTGGACTATGAGAAAACCGAATGATCGCGTCGATGCGGGCAGGGCGGGGTCCGATTCCAGCGAGCGGGCGGCGCGCTCATGCTGACCCGGGGCGCTGTGCTGCGGCAGTCGCCGGGCACGTACGAGGTGGTCGAGCTCGAGGTCGATGATCCCCGGCCTGGGGAAATCCGGGTCAAGATGGCCGCCACCGGCCTCTGCCACTCCGACGACCACTTCGCGACCGGAGACCAGCAACCGGGGATCCTCCCGATTGCGGGTGGCCACGAAGGCTCGGGGATCGTCGAGGCAGTGGGACCGGGCACCACAGGCTTCGCCGAGGGCGACCACGTGGTCTTCTCCTTCCTCCCGGTGTGCGGTCGCTGCCGATGGTGCGCCACCGGTCATCAGAATCTGTGCGATCTCGGCCGCTTCCTCGCCACCGGTGCCCGCTTCGACGATCCGAGCTCGTTCAGACTGTCCCTCGATGGTGCACCGGTCGGACAGCTCGCCGGTCTGGGAACATTCTGCGAATACGTGACCGTCTCGACGGCATCGGCGATCAAGATCGATCCCTCGATCCCCCTGGACATCGCGTGTCTGACCGGGTGCAGCGTGGGGACCGGCTGGGGTGCGGCGGTCAACTCCGCACAGATCCGGCCGGGACACGTTGTCATCGTGATGGGCATCGGCGGGATCGGGATCAATGCCGTCCAGGGTGCCGCACACGCCGGCGCGGGCGCCGTCATCGCCGTCGACCCGGTCGAATTCAAGCGCGAATCGGCGTTGAAGCTCGGGGCCACCCATGCCGTCGCCGACATCGAGGAGGCCACGGAGGTGGCCCGGTCGATGACCAACGGTCAGGGCGCCGACGCCACCATTGTCACCGTCGGCGTCACCAGCGGACGTCATGTGGGGCAGGGTCTGCAGTCGGTCCGCAAGGCAGGTACGTGTGTGGCGGTCGGGCTCGGTGATGTCGCAGTGAAGGACGGTGACATCAACCTGCACGAGCTCGTTCTCTACCAGAAGCGGCTGCAGGGCTCCCTGTTCGGGGCCAGCTGCCCGACCGCGGACATCCCGGCACAGCTGCAGATGTACCAGAACGGGCAGCTTCGGCTCGAGGAGCTCGTGACCACCCGCTACTCCCTCGACGACATCAGCGTCGGCTTCGACGACATGAAGGCCGGCCGCAATCTGCGTGGAGTCGTAGTCTTCGATTCCTGAACCGACGGGCAGGGCGGATGCGCGACGCGCGTCCGCCCCCTACCGGTCGAACTGAACGCTAGAACTCGAAGACACCCTTGCCGTCGCTCGGCTGCGCGAACCATTCGTACGCCTCCACACCCTGATCCAGGGACCCGGTGTGGGTGTAGATGTCGTCGATGAGGAGATTCCGTGCGGCGATGAACTCGGCGCATCGCAATTGCTCGATGGTAATCGCAAGTTCGCAGAATGGAAAAGAGATGCTTCGCTCACGGGAAACAAATGATTCGAAAATATGAAATTGACGCGGTTTCGCGCCGAGGATAATCTCCGGACGAGGTCTATGTGTGGAACCGGCCGCAGTAGGGAGAAGACCTGCTCGACAACGCCGTGATCATCAGTGGCGAACTCGAGGTGGTGCTCGAAAGCGGAGTGCCGACCCTTCTGTGGATCCCTTTCCTTGTGACACTGTCACGACCCGTAATATGCGATGAAATCGTTCCGATTCGAAAACGAAGAAGAGGAGAATTGAGGATGACGTCGGCCTTCTTTCGCCTGGTGCCCGGTCGCGATGGGCGGTCCGAGAAATACTTGCCTCAATCATCCGCTGGAAGTGGTTGGGGCAGTGAGCACATGCGGGGCATGGCCGTCAGCGGAGCTCTTGCTCGTGCCACCGAGAGGACTGTGAAGGAACTCGGGCGGCAGGACCTTCAGCCAGTTCGGTGGACCCTCGACCTCTTCCGTCCCCCGGGGATGAAACCGTCGGTCACATCCACCACCGTAGTTCGCGAAGGACGCCGCCTATGCCTCGTCGATTCGGTGTTGAGCCAGGACGGGGAAGCGGTCGCGCGGGCCAGCGCACTGTATCTCAGTCCTACGACGACACCGGAGGGGATGGTGTGGACCTCGGCGTACAGCCCGCAGCCGCCGCCCGAGGACTACTCCGCCGGCAGCGCCGAACGGCTGTACTACAGCGACAGCGCGGGCTGGACCCCGCCCGCGGACGCACCGCAGAACGGTGATCGCAAGCAGATCTGGCAATTCGCCATCCCGGTGGTCGAGGGCGAGCCACTGACTGCTTTCCAGATGGCCGCGAGCGTTGCGGACGCCGCCAACGTCATCAGCAATTTGGGCAGTGCGGGGCTGGAGTTCATCAACGCCGACGTGACGCTGACACTGGCACGTCTACCTGAGGGCCTCGAACTCGGACTGGCCGCACTCGACCGGGCCGAGCAACACGGCATCTCCGTCGGCACGGGGCTCGTGTTCGACCGAGTCGGAGTGGTTGGTTCGGTCACCGTCTCCGCGGTCGGAAACGCTCGGCGCGCTGTCGATCTCCGTGAGTTCGGGCAGGGCGACGTTGCTGCCCTGCAAACGAATTCGAGCGCCACGACTTAGGGTCTCGCTGATTCTACTGTGCCATCAGGCGCTGGGCTACGTGCCGGGCCTCGGTGATCGCAGCGTCGGCGATCTCCTCGAGTCGGATATCAATTCGTGCTCGTGGCCCGGCGACCGTGAGAACGGCAACGTGTTTGTCACGATGGAACACCGGGACAGCAATGCCGCCGAGGTCGGGTGTCACCTCTTTGCTCGCGTACCCGATTCCGTCACGTGCGATGCGGTCGAGTTCCTCGCGAGCCTGTAGGCGCTTCTCGGTCTCCTCGATGTGGGTGTCGAGGTAGGTGTCGCGGAATCGCTGATCTGCGTAGGCCAGGAAGCACTTTCCTGCGGTGGATGGGAAGAGCGGTCGCCGGACGTGGAGTGCGGGCGAGAAGCGGATCGGTTGCGTCGACTCGATGATGTCGATGTTCACGACGGATTCACCGATCTGAATGCACAGAGTGACCGTCTCGTCGAAGCGGCGGTGCAACGATTCCAAGCTTGCCCGGGCCACGCGGTCGACCGGAGGTTGGTGCGCTGCCAGCAGTGTGCCCACTGCGGGACCAAGCGTGTAGGCGCCGTTCTCGGTCAGGTAGCCGGTGGCGACCAGGCCCTTCACGATGTAGTGCACGGACGATCGGGGGGCGTCGAGCGCTGCGGCGAGTTGGGCGAGCGACAGCCCGTCCGTGCTCCGGGAGACGAGCTCGAGGATCGTCATGACACGTGAGACCGTGCGATGCTCTTTCGCCTCACCAGGGACCGGCGGCACGTGGATCTCCCTCTTCTCGATCACCGATCGAATCAGCCTACAGGTGACTGGGGCACTGCCACGTCGGGCAGTGCCCCAGCCGGATCACCGAACGGCGCGAGCGCTTTCGGCGGAAGGGGTGTGGCTGCTGATGGTGCGGTACTGGTCACCGAGTGCTGCGCCTGCGATGAGTATTGCGCCGATGACGAAGATGAGGGAGACACCCCAGGTCGAGTGGGTCGGGGAGAGCGAGACCATCGTCAGGGCTGCGAGGGGAGCGAGGCCGCCGGCGAGTGCGCCGCTGACCTCGCGTCCGGCGCCGAGGCCCGAGGCGCGGACTTCGGGTGGGAACTGCCGGGCGAGGAAGGACCCGGAAGCCGCGAGCAGGGTGGGCTGGACGATTCCGACGGTGAGGATGAGCGCGAGCCAGATGTAGACCGGTCGGTCGGTGTTCAGGAGCCAGAAGAAGGGGAACGCCAGGCCGGCGACGCAAGCGGCGCCGATCAGCATGATCCGGCGGGTCCCGGCACTGTCGCAGAGCCGCCCCGCGAGAGGGATGGTCACGAGCGCGACGGCACTGGCCAGGCTGATTCCGAACGCGCCGACGTTGGCAGCGACGTCGCGGAACTCGGAGAGGTACGACAGCGAGAACGTCTTGAAGATGTAGCTGATGCCGTTGACTCCGATGGTCGACACGGCGACGACGGTCAATCCACGCCAGTGGTTCTTCAACAGGTCGCGAAACGGCTGCCTCTTCTCGCGGGTCTGCGCTTGGGCCGCGACGCGTTCGAAGTCGGGAGTCTCGGGCAGGTTCCGCCGCATCCAGTAGCCCAGGCCGACGAGGACGAAGCTGGCCAGGAATGGGATCCGCCATCCCCAGCTGTAGAGGTCGGCCTTGTCCAGGCTCGTCACGGCGGCCACTGCCAGCGAGGACGCCAGCAAACCGACGCTCACGCCCATGGCCGGCCACGCGCCCTGCCGTCCGCGTGACTTCGCGTCGGCATGCTCGTAGGACATCGCGATGGCGCTACCGAATTCGGCGCCGGCACCGAGGCCCTGGACGATTCGGAACAGAACCAGCAGGACGGGCGCGGCTATTCCGATCGTCTCGTACGAGGGGATCAGGCCGATGCAGCCGCTGGCCAGCCCCATCAGTAGGAGATTGAACGACAACACGGCCTTGCGGCCGATCCTGTCGCCGAGAATGCCGAACACGATTCCGCCGAGGGGGCGGGCGAGGAATCCGACGGCGAACGTGGAGAACGCGGCGAGAGTGCTGACCGTCGAGCTTTCCGACGGAAAGAAAAGCGGCCCGAACACCAGGGCGGCCATCGATGCGTAGAGGTAGAAGTCGAATAGTTCGAGGGCGGTGCCGACCACTACTGCGGGGCCGACGTTCTTCGGCTTCCGGCGTGGCGGATGAGGGGAGTTGTGGAGCGAGTCCTGTGGCTGTGTCACGGGTCGAGCCTCTTCTCTCACTTCGGACGGCGGCGCATTATTCATATATATGAACACGCCATTCGTAACTACGATGATATGATCGGGAACACTAAGGAGTGAGCTGGGCCACGTCAACCCTGTTTCGGAACTTGTCTCTCACGATCTCGGTCGAGAGAGACACGGCGTGATTGGCATGGTCGAGTCCGTATTTCGCTGATCGTGAGGGCGGTATGGCTATGTTCAACAGGCTTCATCTGATTCGACAGGTCGATCTGTTCACGTTGCGACTGTTTCTGTCCGCGATCGAAGAGCGGCAGATCGGTCTGGCCGCGATCCGGGAGAATATCGCCGCGTCCACGGCAACCAAGCGAATCCAGGCCCTGGAGGACATCGCCGGAATCAAGCTTCTCGATCGTGGGCCCAAGGGCGTAGTCCCCAGCCCCGCCGGTGCGGTCCTCGAACGACACGTCCGCACGATCTTCGGCAACCTCGAGGAGATGCGCTCCGAGATAGCGTCTTTGACCGAGGGAGTGCAAGGCGACCTGACGATCGTGTCGGCCCGATCGATCATCGTGCCGTTCCTGGCGCGGGAACTGGGCGAGTTCAGCCGTGAATACCCGCTCGTCGACCTGGCCGTACGCGAGACCGAGAACGCGGAGATCGTTCAGCGGGTCGCGCGCGGCGAAGCGGACCTCGGGGTCTTCGCGGCCGCACACGAACTCGATCTCGACGGCGTGGATGTCACACCCTACCGTCGGGATCGGCTGGTCGCCGTGGTGCCGCTGGGTCACCCGCTCACCGAGCAGTCCGTCGTGACCTTCCAGGATCTGTTGCCCGAAAGACTGATTGCGGCACGCGCGATGGTGCCGGCGTTCCGCGCCGCGGCGAATCGGCTAGGAGAGCAATTCGATTCCAGGCACTCCGTGCGGAGCGGAGAGGTCGCGATGAGTCTCGTCCAGGCCGGAATGGGCGTCACCGTGCAGCCGGAATGTCTACTCAGTCACGAGATGATGGGCCGCGTCGCGGTGATGGAATTCGCCGAGCCGTGGGCGGCGCGCAGGATCCACCTCGCCACCGCTCGCGGGCGGGCTCCGAGCCCGGCTGCGCGCGCACTCGTCACCCAGCTGCTCGACCGCCCGCACGACTCCGATGACGCGAATTCGTCCTGAGTGAACCGGCGGGCGCATCCCGGTCCGGCGCCACCATCGCGTGAACGAAGTCCAGGGTACTTGCCGGTATGCTCCAACCATGCAGTGGCAGGTCGATCTTTTCAGCCTGAGGCTCTTTCTTTCGGCCGTCGAAGAACGTCAGATCGGGCTCGCTGCGGCGCGGGAACATATCGCCCCGTCGACCGCCACCAAGCGAATTCAGGCTCTCGAGGCCATGGTCGGTCTCCCCCTCCTGCATCGGGCACGAACGGGCGTCGCGCCGACCGAGGCGGGTGCAGTTCTGGCTCGGTACGCGCAGAGAATGCTCGCCGACTTCGACGATCTGCGCTCGGAACTGGCTACCCTCACCACGCAGGTCGAGGATCGGCTCGTGGTCGCCGCGGCACACTCGGTGATCATCGATCTCCTGGCGCCTGCGGTCCGACGGTTCATCAACGAGCGTCCGTTCGTCGAGCTGTCGCTGCGCGAGGTGGACAACAGCGAAGTGATTCGCCAGATCGAAGCCGGGGAATGCGATATCGGCGTGTTCGCCAGCGTCGGCGAACCAAAGTGTTCCGCTGCCGAGATGGAGCTCCTCGGCAGCGAGCCCCTCGTCGCTGTACTGCCACGAGAGCATCGCCTCGCAGATCGGAGTACCGTGAGGTTCGGCGAACTTGCCGCCGAGGGGCTGATCGCGACACAGACGACGGCGGCGATCTTCCAGGATCACGGAGCAGACACCGGCGATTTCCGACATGTCGTGCGCACGGGTGAGGTGGCGCTCGGTATGGTCCGGGCCGGCCTGGGAGCCACTGTCGTCCCGCAGCAAATGGCCACCCAGGCAGCAGATTCCGAGATGCTGGTGCGGCCGCTCGAGGAGAGTTGGGCGGTGCGACTCATCAACGTCGGCACCGCGACGCGGATGTTCGGGACGCCGACGGTCGCGGCTTTTCTCGGGTGCTTGATCAGGCAGGTGCCGCAGACGCCCGCGGAGTAGATTCCGCCGCAGTGAGCGGAGTGGCGATGCTCTGAGCTGCATGCTTCGACACCCGCGAAGGGTGCTTGCCGAATCGCCAATTGACTGTCGTGATCAGCCGTTCGATAGTTGTAAAGGCGTAGGTCACATCGGGCCGGGGTTGTGAGTCGAACCCGAGTCGAACCCCGTTGCCGTGCGTGAATATCCCGCGGATGAAGGTGAATTCCATAGGCTGCGTGGCGAATAGAGCATTCATCTGCATTTCGAGAATCGGCAGGAGTTTCATCATGGCGTGGCAGGGCAAGTACACGAACTTGTTCATCGGAGGCGAATGGGTCGAACCCGCCACCGGTGACACCATCGAAGTCGTGTCGCCGTTCACGGAACGGGCGCTGGCCCAGATCCCCGCCGGTTCGCGTGAAGATGTCGACCGCGCGGTACGTGCCGCACGCGAGGCGTTCGATGGCGGACCGTGGCCGCGCATGAGCCTGCCGGAGCGGATGGATGTGGTCCGCCGATTCGGCAAAGCGATCACCGAGAATCGCGAATCGATCGCGACGTTGATCACGGAGGAGATGGGCTGTCCGATCACGCAGACCGTCGCATCCCAGTCCGGCGCCGCCATTGCGTTGATCGATACCAACCTCGAGCTCGTCGAGCAGTACGCGTGGCGGTCCGTGCGCCGCTCGAACACCGGCAACGCGCTCGTCACCCGCGAACCGATCGGAGTGGTCGCCGCCGTTGTGCCGTGGAACGCGCCGCTGTCGGTCGCGATGCTCAAGCTTGTCCCCGCCCTGCTCGCGGGCTGCACTGTCATCCTGAAGCCGTCCCCCGAGGCTCCGCTGAGTTTCTACTTTCTCGCGGAAATGGTTCAGGCCGCAGGTTTCCCGGCCGGCGTGGTCAACGTCGTCACCGCCGACAGGGCCGAGAGCGAATACCTCGTCACCCACCCCGGTGTGAACAAGGTGTCGTTCACCGGTTCGACCCTCGCCGGCCGACGCATCGCGTCGCTGTGCGGCAACGACCTTCGTCGCTACACACTCGAACTGGGCGGAAAGTCGGCCGCGATCGTCCTCGACGACGCCGACCTCGACGGTGCTGTGCAGTCCCTCCGGACGCATTCGTTCCGCTACAACGGTCAGGCGTGCACGAACAAGACGCGGATCATCGTGTCGCGGCGTCGTGAGAAGGACCTGACCGACCGGTTGGCCGCGATGGTCGAGGGTCTTCGCGTGGGCGATCCCTTCGACCAGTCGACGGAGATCGGCCCCTGGTCAGCATGCAACATCGCGAGCGCGTCGAAGGGTACATCGCAGCGGGACGGGAGGAAGGCGCAACCGTCGTCGTCGGTGGCGGCCGACCCGCCGAGTTCGAGCGCGGCATGTTCGTCGAGCCGACCCTGTTCACCAACGTCACACCCGATATGAGGATCGCGCAGGAGGAGATCTTCGGTACGGTTGTGGGTGTGCTCGTCGTCGACGACGAGGACGAGGCGATCGCCGTCGCGAACGACTCGGCATTCGGGCTCAGTGGCGCCGTGTTCGGCGCGGATCCCGAGCACGCACTCGCGGTCGCCCGCCGGATCCAGACCGGCGCCGTCGAGATCAATGGGAACGGCGCCGGCTTCCACGCCCCGTTCGGCGGATTCAAACACAGCGGTATCGGCCGGGAGGCCGGCCTCGAAGGATTCGACGCCTTCGTCGAGTTGAAGTCCTACGGCTTCTCACCCGAGGTCGCCGACACCCTCGGCTGACACGGACCACACCCTCATTTGTCCTGCACACCCGAAAGGTTCTGCCATGACGGCAAATCGACTCTGGCCCTTGGCTGGAGCATCCATCACCCTCGACAGCGGCTTGATCACGATGGGTCACCACGGGCCGCTCTCGGTGCCGATTCCGACCTTCCTCATCGAGCACGATCGAGGCCTGGTCCTGTTCGACACGGGACTGGCACCGGAGGCGTGGAACGACCCCCGGTCGGTGTACGGCGACCTGGTCGATGTGTTCGCCCTCGACTGCCCGCCGGAGAATACCCTCGAACTGCAGATCCAGAAGTGCGGTTTCGAGCTCTCCGACATCACTCATGTCGTCATCTCCCACTCCCACTTCGACCACACGGGAGGCATGTACCTCTTCCCGGAGGCCGAGTTCTACATGTCGGAGGTGGATCTGCGCTACGCGTTCTGGCCGGACCCGCCCTACCGCGGCTTCTTCCGGACGCAGGATCTCGAGCGGACCCGGTCGTTCAAGTGGAATCCGCTGCGTGAGGACTACGACCTGTTCGGCGACGGAAGCCTCGTCATCTACCAGACCCCCGGGCACACCCCCGGCGAGGTCAGCTTGCTGGTCAAGCTTCCGTCGCGGTCGTTCCTGATCACCGGCGACGCGGTTCACCTTCGATCCGGACTCGAATCGGAGTGCCCGTGCCCGGTGGACGTCAACGCGATCCAGACCGTGCAGTCGATCCAGCGGATCAAGCAGATCAGTGCGAGCGTGCAGGCCGAGATCTGGGTGTTGCACGATCCGGACGACTGGGAGCGGCTCGGCACGGTCGAGGGCGGCTACAAGTGACGACGCCGCGCTAGACAATTCTTCGTTCCGGGGGGCGTAGCAGTGAGAGAGAGTATGAACAAGAGCAAGGACGAGTCCGGAATCGCCGGTCTCACACAGCGACTGGCGGAACATGTCGCTCACGTGGCGAACTCGCCACTGACCGGTGAAGACGTCGAAGCGGTCCGGCGGCTGTTCCTCGACAGTTTCGTCGTCTCGCTGTGGGGGAGCACTCGCCCCGCGGCGATGCAGATCGCCGACTGGTCGCGCAGGTTTGCGGGCACCGGGAACAGCGTCGTCCTCGGTGGTGAATGGACGACCGAAGCGTCCATTGCCGCCCTGGTCCACGGCACCGCGGGGCACAGTTACGAACTCGACGACACACATGACGTGACGACGAGCCACCCGGGTTGTGTGATCATTTCGGCAGCGCTTGCCGTCGCCGCGGAGACGAACGCGTCGCAGTCGGAGTTGTTTCGCGCCGTCGCCGCCGGCTACGAAGCGATGGCGCTGATCGGCACGACCTCCGGCGGGCTGGAGACGGTCCACCGCGGATTCCACCCCACCTCCGTCTTCGGTTCGTTCGGCGCCGCGGCGGCGGTGGTGAGTCTGCGGGCGTACCGGAACCAGCAGCCTGTCGATCCGGCAGTCCTCGTTACCGCCTGGGGACACGCCCTCTCCCAGGCCAGTGGCTCCATGCAGTTCTCGGTCGAGCCGACCGGGGGCGAGGTCAAACGCGTGCACGCCGGACTGGGCGCCCGCAACGGTGTGCTCGCAGCAGACTTCGCGATGCTGCCCGATGTGACGGCACCGCAGCTGTCGATCGAGGGAACGTACGGTGCCGCCGCCAGTTTCGGCGGACCACTGCGCAACGTCACGCCGGACGACAGGCTGCAGATTCACGTGATCAGCTTCAAGCCCTACTCGTGCTGCCGGCTGTTCCACTCGACGATCGACGCCCTGCGGGAAGTGACGGACGACTTCAGCATCTCGATCGACGACATCGAGGAGATTCTGGTCACCGGGCCACAGCTCATCGCCGATCAGCACATGACCAAGGCAGAGTCCACCATGACGGCGCAGTACAGCTGCCCGTACATCGTCGGCGCGACGCTCGCCTACGGGCCCACCCGATACGACGCCTACGGTGAGGCATTCCTCGAAGACGAACGCATCCTGGGGATCGCCGGCAAGGTTCGGTTCGACGTCGATCCCGCCCTGGAGGAGAAGTACTACCCACGGCACTTCGCGACCGGTGTGCGGATGCGATTCGTGGACGGCAGCACCAGGTCGGCGACGGTGGTCGACAGCGTCGGCACGGCGCAACACCCCATGACCAGGGATCAGATCATCGCCAAGGGCGACGGCCTCGCATCTCAGGGCAACTTCCCGACCGGAGACGAACTGGCCGCGGTGATCTGGAACGACGCCAACGGTGGCGTCGAGCTGGCGAAGGCGTTGACTTCCCGGTAGCGCACTGCTGCGCACACTTCACCCTCGGCTCGAATCAGCTTGCCGCAGAACGCGGCTGCCGCGATGCGGATTCGAGATTCACTTATTTGGTCCTGGAAGGACTGGGCATGATCTACGCAATCTCCGTTCTCGTCCTGGCGGCGATCTTCACGGTCGCCACCGTCGCACCGATCAATATGGGCATCCTCGCGTTCGCCGCGGCGTTCATCGTCGGCGCCTGGGTTTCCGACATCCCGATCGAGGAGGTCGTCGACGCCTTCCCCGCGGGGACCTTCCTCATCGTGGGTGGCATCACGCTGGTGTTTGCCATCGCGAAGGCGAATGGCACCCTCGACTACATCATGGACAGATGTCTGCACCTCGTCCGGGGCCGACGCTGGGCCATCGTGTGGATGCTGTTCGCACTATCCGGTCTACTCATGTCGATGGGAGCCGTGCTGGCAGTCGGAATGCTCGCCCCGATCGCGATGCCACTTGCGGCGAGAAACCGCATCAACCCGTTCCTGATGGGCATGATGATCACTCACGGGGGGCTGGCTTGCGTATTCTCGCCGATCAATCTGTATGGCGCACTGGTCACCGGCATCATGCAGTCGGCAGGTCTGCCGACGAATCCCGGCGCCATCTTCCTGGTGCCGTTCGTCCTGAACCTGGCAATCGGGATTGTGCTGTTCCTGATCTACGGCCGTGACCTCGTCCGACGCGACAACCGAGGAGACGAAGCCGTCAGCGCATCGGACGGTCCGATCGGCGGGATCGGGGCGGGCAGCCTGCCGTTCCCCGAATCCGACGGCACTGGCGTATCGACCGCGGTGTTGAAAAGCAGCAGGACGGGCATCGCCGCCGACGCGGCCCCTGCTCGTCCTCGGCTGAACCGCTACCAGTGTGCAACCCTGGGCGGCATACTCTTCCTGGCGGTGGGTTCGGTCGGATTCGGTATCGACATCGGGGTCAGTTCACTCTGTGTGAGTGCCGCGTTGCTCCTCATGGCACCCAAGTCGCACCCGAAAATAGTGGACGATGTGGCCTGGCCGGCGGTGGTTCTGGTCTGCGGAATGCTCACCTACATGGCCGTCCTGACCAAGAACGGAACTTTGGACTTCCTGGGCAACACGGCCTCCGCGGCCCTGGCGCCGCTGTTCACCGCACTGATCCTCTGCTATGCGGTCGGCATCCTGTCGGCGTTCGCGTCTTCTACGGCCACGATCGGTATCGCCTTGCCGCTCGCGATGCCGTTGCTCCTCGGTGGCGAGGTAGGCGTTCTGGGATTCGTCGCCGCGATCGTCTTCTCGGCGACTGTGGTCGACGTGAGTCCCTTCTCGCTGCACGGAGTCATGATTCTGGCGAATGCGGAAGTCGAGGACAAAGTGCAGTTCCAGCGAAAGATGCTGGCCTACTGCGGCATCATCGTGTTGTTTGCGCCGCTCGTCGTGTGGGCGCTCGTCGTCGTGCCGACCTCCGTCTAGCCTGATCGCGTCGTTGTCACGGATATTCGAGGAGGCGACGATCAATGACTTCAAGCGGCTGATGGACCTGAACGTCTACGGCCAGTTTCACGGAGTCAAACCGTTTTGCCGTACCTCGAGGCCCAGGGCGGAGGATCGATCGTCAACATGTCCTCGATCGCCGGCATGATCGTGTGGCCGAACCTTCACCCCGGATACTCGGCGTGGAAGGGCGCCAACCGATTGCTGAGCAAGAGTGCCGCAGCTGATCTGGCCAAGCACAACATCCGGGTGAACTCGGTGCACCCCGGGATCATTCACACGCCGCAGAGTGACTACCTGGTGTCGGACGAGGAAGTGCTGCCGCAGCTTCTCGCGGCGGTGCCAAAGGGGCGGGTCGGTCGGCCGGAGGAGGTCGCCGAACTCGTGCTCTTCCTCGCGAGTGACGAGTCGTCGTACATCACCGGTCAGGAATTCGTGATCGACGGCGGGTACACCACGATCTAAGGACGGCTCGGCGGTCGCGATCAGTGTCGTCAAACGTGAGTGACCGTGCCCCCGGGCAGCCCTGGGCGCACGGTCACGTCAGACGCTCGGCACAGCCGCTATCGAGGCAGATTCTTCGTGAAAAAGGTGTTCAGCTTCTCTGCTGCCTGCGAGACGTACTGATCGACGTCGTAGAGGTCGACGTGGGTGGCGCCCTCGATCTCGAACAGTTCGGCAGTGACTCCGCCGGCCGCGACCGCGCCCTCGCTGAAGCCCTTGGTCTCGGCTTCGGTTCCCGCGATCATCAGCAGCGGCCTGGGTGCGATCTTGGCGACGCCGGCGTAGGCGTCGAACTGCTCGAGTTGGTCGACGCTGCGCAATGCGAATTTCCCGATGGACCGGGGGTGCTGTGCGCGGGGCGTCTTGTAGTAGTCGAAGAATTCCGCGACGGCCTTCGGCGTCGACGCGTCTACCGAGTCCGGCAGCACGGGCACCATCGGGACCTGCTCACCCTTCGCCTCCGCGGTCCGCGCGGCGCCGGCCTGATCGACCAGCTTGGTGAAGCCCTCGGGGTCCGGCACCCGGAAGAAGCAGGTGGCGTCGGCGCCGCTGACGGTGGCGACTGCCTTCATCCGGTGGTCGGTTTGCGCGGCGAACGGCACGTAACCGCCGGAGGCGCAGATGCCGAGGACGCCGATCCGCTCGGGGTCCACGTCGTCGCGGGTGCTCAGGTAGGTCACCGCGTTGCGGAAATCCTCCGCGCGCTGGAACGGATCCTCCAGTCCGCGCGGCTCGCCCTCGCTCTCACCCTGGTACGCGGCATCGAATGCCAGGGTGATGAAACCCTGATCGGCGAGACGCTGCGCGTACAGTGCCGCGGTCTGTTCCTTGACGCCGGTCATGGGATGGCCGACGACGATCGCGGGCAGCGGTCGTTCGGCGTCGGTCGGGGTGTAAAGGTGGCCGGCGATCTGAAAACCGCTGCTGGTGAACCGAACCTCGGTTCTGGTGGTCATGATGCCTCCGTGGTGTCGGGAGATTTCCGATCCGCGTGCCGGATCGCTCGACATCAAGTCTCGGAGTTCCGGGGAAAGAGGGGAAGGGAGACATTTATCCTGGGAAGAATCTTTCCCAGGATACTTTCGCACCCCGGATCTATCCTGGTTGTATGCCCGGCCAGGTCCAGCAGGAACCACATCTACGTGAGCTCGGCGCGTTTCTCAAGACGCGCCGTGGTGAGCTGTCACCGTCCGACGTCGGGCTTCCGGACCTCGACCAACGTCGCCGGGTGAGTGGTCTGCGGCGTGAGGAGGTCGCGCAACTCGCCGCGATCAGCACCGACTACTACACCAGGATCGAGCAGGGGCGGCTCGGCCCCTCCGAGCAGGTGCTCGCGGCGTTGGTGCGAGCGCTGCAACTCGACTCGGATCAATGCGAGTACCTCGACAGTCTGGCCGATCACGCCACCCACCGATCCGCGCCCCGTCCGGCATCGCAGTCACGCGCCGGGGCCAGCCGGGTGCGGCCGCAGGTGCGCCGGCTTCTGGATCAGCTGACGGAGACTCCGGCGATCGTGCTCGGACCGCGGACCGACATCTTGGCGTGGAATCCGCTGGCCACCAAGGTGTATGCGGATTTCGACGGAATGGCGCCGCACGAGCTGAACTACGTCCGGCTCATCTTCACTGACCCTCGGATGCGCGAGCTGTTCGCCGACTGGACCGCGGTCGCGAGGTCGTGTGTGGCGATCCTGCGCCGCGAGGCGGCCACCAATCCGGCTGATCCGGCCCTGTCCGCGCTCGTCGGCGAACTCACGATCGCCGACCGTCAGTTCGGCCAATGGTGGGCAGCGAGAAACGTTGCGCGTCAGGACTTCGGAGTCAAGGTGCTCAACCATCCGGTAGTCGGTGAACTGACCCTGGACTGGGAGATCTTCCGCTACTCCGGCGCACCAGAGCAGCAGTTGGTGCTCAACTCCGCCGAGGACGGGTCGCCGACCCAGGAACGCTTGGCGCGACTGAGCCGGACGTAGCCCGCGGAGCGCTACACAGACAGAAGACCTACGGGTTCTCGGCGAAGATCGGGCTGGCGGAGACGAACGGGCTGAATTCCATCCGGCGCGTTTGCCATTCGCCGTCACGCCGGACGAACTCCAGCGCATAGCCACCTGACAGCAGTTGGTTGACGCCGTCGTCGGTGAGCCGGAAGTAGAAGACGTCGGTCTTCGCGGTCGACGTGTCACCATGGACGTCGATCACCGGATTGGTGATGTGGTGGTGGCATTTGGGCACCTGCTCCCACACCTTGTGCACCAGTGCGCGGATTCCGTCGATCCCGTGGCCTTCGCCTCGGGGAAGTACATAGTCCGCGTCTTCGGACCAGATGCTCATGAACGTTTCTTCGTCCTGCTTGTCGATGCCGTGGCAGTACTTCGACATCAACATCTTGATTTCCTCGATGTCGATTACCCACTGGATCTTCTCCTGCGGGATACCTGCTTGTTCTGTCATGTCGTTCCTTCGGTGTGGATTTGCCGGTTCGGTGTGTGCTCAGTCGTAGACCACGACCCCGCGAATGTTTCTGCCCGCGTGCAGGTCTTCATAGCCCTGCGCCACCTGGTCGAGGGAGTAGGTCTGCGTGACCATCTCGTCGAGCTTCAGGTCGCCGGACCGATACAGGTTGACCAGCCGCCGTACGTCCCAGTTCGCGTTGGTCGCGCCGAACAGCGATCCCTTCAGCCGCTTCTGATACAGCGTCAGCTCGTGCAGCGAGATGGCGGCGCCGACCGCGTCGTGGGGGCCGATGGACGTGATCACAGCGGTTCCGGCCTTCCGGACCGCACCGAATGCGTGGCGAACGTGCTCGGCACCGAGAACGCCGACGGTGACGATCGCCGAGTCCGCGCCCTGGCCGCCGGTGAACTGGCGGGCGAGTTCGGCGGCCTCCTCCGCGGAGGCGACCGCGTGCGTCGCGCCGAACACGGCCGCCTGCTCGCGCTTGAACGGCACTGGGTCGACGGCGATCACGTTCTGTGCGCCGACGAACCGCGCGCCCTGCAAGGCGCTGGCGCCGAGTCCGCCGATGCCGTAGACGATCACCGTGTCGCCGGGCTGCACGTCGGCGACGTTGACGGCCGAGCCCCACCCGGTGCTCACGGCGCAGCCGATGAGACACGCCTTGTCGAGCGGAATGTCGTCGTCGATCTTGACGACCGAGTCGAGCGAGGCGGTCGTGTGGTCGACGAACGTCGAGATGCCGCAGAGTTGGCCGACGGGCTGACCGTCGTCCAGTCGCAACCGGTAGGTGCCGTCCGTCCAGCGCGGGCCCGCGAGGATCCCGGCCGCGAGGTCGCACAGGTTGGACATGCCCGACGCACACCAACGGCAATGACCGCACGACGGGATCGCGGAGAACACGACGTGGTCGCCCTCCTGGATTCCCTTGCTGTTCGGTCCGACCTTGGTGACGATGCCGGCGCCCTCGTGACCGAGAGCGAACGGGCACGGGTCGAGCGGGGAGTCTCCGGTCACGTGGTGGTCGTCCGAGTGGCACATGCCGGAGGCAACCATCTTGACCTGGACTTCATCCGGGCGGGGATCCTCGATTTCCATCTCGGCGACCTCGAGCTTGCCCGGGGACGTGCGGATGATCGCGCCACGAACCTTCATGATGTTTCTCCTTCTCCTTGCGACTGGCCGGGCTAGAGCAGATCGACGAGCAGATCGATGCCGCCGAGTTTCGGGCCCGGCTCCCGGGACGCCGTGTGCAGGCAGGTTTGGCATTTGACGACGTCGAACCAGCCGTCCTCGGTCAGGACGGGGTATCTGCGCAGGTCGGATGACCCGCACGGCTTACAGGTGCCGGACACCGGGGTCCGGACCACCGACAGGGTCGGCTCGGTGGGCCGGGTGAATTGGATGGGCATGACTACTCCTTCTCGCGCAGGCCGGCGCGCAGTTCGGCGGTGGCGGCGGCGTCCACGACGAGTCCCTCGGGGTCGGTGTGGGGGTCGCCGAGGACGACGACGCCGTATTTCGCGGCAGCGGCTTCGACGGTCACGTAGCCGTCGCGGACGTCGCGCTTGACGACGTCGGGGTCGCGGTCGACGGGGGCGCCGAACCCGCCGCCGGCGTTGGTCAGGTAGCGGAACGTGGCGCCCGGCCGGGTCTGCCACGTGCGCTCACTCGCGTAGTAGGCGTACGTGCCGCCCGGGTCGGGCAGCTTCGTCACCGGGTCGACGATGCCCGCGACGGGTGTCGACGCCGCGTACGTTCCCTCGTCGTCGGGGAGGAAACGGACGTCGGCGCCGTCGCGGTCGAACAGCCACAGTCCGCCCTGTGCGCCGTCGCCTGCGCCGGCTGCCCCGATGCCGCTGGGCCTGCGGAACCGGAACGGTGCCACCTGGTGGCTCGCGGCGCCCGTCCACGTGACGTCCTTGAGGATCGCCGCGCCGCCGCGTTGCTGCCCGACCCCTGCGGTGTCTACCGCGTACTCCTTGCGCATCACCATCACCGGGAACTGCGCCTCGAGGCTCTCGGTCGCCGGGCTGAGGATGTTGATCAGATACGGGCAGGCGTGGCCCTCGCCGTCGTGGAGTGCGTCTGCGCCCGTCGGTCCGGTCTCGCCGCCTGCCATCGCCGAGCACGCCCATGGAGTGCCGTCTTCGGTGACGCCGAACGCGTTGTGCACGTTGTTCGTACCGCAGTCGCCGCCGATCCCGCGGGCGCCGAGTGTCTCGCCGAGCGCGTCGATGATCGCGGTCATGACGGTGTTCGCGACCTCCCAGTAGAAGAAGATCGCCCCGTCCGGCGGCATGGCGCTGGCGATGGTCCCGGGCGGGATGACGATGTCGATGTTGCGGAACGAGCCCGACGTGAAGTGGCCGTTCGGGTCCAGCAGCAGTTTGAGACCCACACCTACGGCGGTCTTGGCGTCCAGTGGGCCGGCGTTGATGGCGCTGCGGGCCTGTCGCGACGACCCGCTGAAGTCGACCTCGACCCGATCGCCGCGCTTGAGGACGGTGAGCCGGATCAGGTATTCCTCGTCGGCATCGACGGCGTCGGCATCGATGCTCGCCGTGCCCACGTAGTCGCCGTCCGGCAGTTCGGCCACGGCGAGCCGCATGCGTTCGGCGGTGGCGTCGCACGCGTATACGAGGGACCCGAGGTAGGCGTCGATCCCGTATCGGTCGACGGCCTCGGTGATCATCGATTCACCGAACCGACAGCAACTCTGGATGGTCTTGTAATCGGGGAGTTGGATCTGACCGAATCGCGAGTTGTCGAAGATCAGCGAGAACGTCTCCCGCACCGGCTCCTCGCCGCGGAACAGCAGCCGGGGGCTCACGACGAGGCCCGTCTCGTAGGTGTTGTGCTTGTTCGTGTCGAAGCCACCCGGTGTGATGCCGCCGATATCGATGACGTGGGCGCGGAGCAGGACGAAGCTCACGATCCTGCCCTCGTGGAACACCGGGCGGATGAAGCACATGTCGTTGACGTGCGTACCGACGCGGGTCGGGTCGTTGCAGATCAGCAGGTCGCCGGGTCCTAAATTCTCGACGCCGAACTCCTCGACGGCGGTGCGCACGCCGTCCTGGAGCGTGCCGAGAAACACGGTCAGGCCGTTGGTCACGGCGACCATCCGATAGTTCTGCTCCGGCGGGCCGATGATGGCGGAGGCGTAGTCCATCGCCAACGCGATGATGGGTGAGAACGCCCGGTGCAGCAGCCCGGTGGCAACGTGATCGGCGGTGGCGCGCAGTCGGTTCGACAGCACCGAGGCGGTGAACGGGTCAGCCGTGTAGCGCGCGGCGAACTCCGCGTCCGTCAGATCGCGGATCAAGCGATCGGGGGTTGTCGGGTTCGCGACGTCACGGATGAGGTCGATGGTCATCGGGACTCCTGGTTCTGGATGTCGGCGCGGCGGATGACGATCTCGCCGGCAGTGCCGACGGTGGCGGTCATCGTGCGCGGGACGTAGGTGGTGCACAGGGGCTCGCGGATGACGGCGGGGCCTGTGACGGTGTCGCCGAGCATGAGGTCGTCGCGCTCGTACTCGTCCGCCTCGATGTCCTCCGAGTCGAGGTAGCGGAGCATGATCGTCCGAATCGGGCGCAGCACGTCACCGTCGGTCCGGCGGGGCGGGGTGGGGAACTCGATCTTGTCGGTGGGAACGACCGCGTGCAGCCGATAGGTGACGCCCATGACGGGGTTCTGTGGGAACCGGTTACCCGACTTCTGCTCGTAGTGGTCGTGGAAGTTCGTGATCATCTGGTCGACGACGTCGGGCGTGATCGGCCCGGACGGCACCGGGACGAACGGCGTGTCCCACACCTGTCCGATGAGCTGGCCGTCGAAGGTCCGCACGAACTCGGCGCTGTCCGCCTCGGCGCCGAGAGTCTTCCGCATCGAGTCTTCCATGCGGCGGTAGATCTCGTCGATGTCTGCGGCCGACTCCGGTGTCATCAGCCGGTAGGCGCTGCGCCTGTCGGAATGCACCTGATCGGTGCTGACCAGGCCGAGTGCCGAGAACAGGCCGGGGTGCGGCGGGACGATGACGCTCTTCAGCGGCATCTGCTCGAGCAGGGCCGGCAGCGTCATCGGGCCCGCCGCACCGAACGCGACGAGCGAGTACTCACGGGCGTCGACACCGTTCTTGACGACGACCTCGGTGATGCCCTCGACGATGTTGTTGACGGCGGTCTGATACGCGAACCGGACCCGGTCGGAGAATTCGAAACGGGACTGCAGATCCGCGAAGGCCTTGCGGGACAGCGCGGGGTCCAGGCGGGACCGTCCGCCGGCGAACCGCTCACCGTCGAGGATCCCGGCGAGCAGGAAGATGTCGGTGGTCGTGGGCTCGGTGCCGCCGCGGCCGTAGCAGGCCGGTCCCGGGTTGGCGCCTGCGCTCTCGGGCCCGACCTCGATCTCCCCGATCGGGGAGACGCGCACGATGCTCCCGCCGCCCGCGCCGACGCTGACGACCTCGTTCGACAGGGTGCTGACCACGAGGTCGTACTCGATGTCGAAAGACGTCTTGACCACCGGCTGATGATCGGTGACGACGCTGATGTCGCAGGAGGTGCCGCCGACATCGGCGCAGAGCAGGTCGGGGGAGTCGATCGACTTGCCCAAGTGCGCACACGCCATCGTGCCTGCGGCAGGCCCGGAGAACAGGATTCGCGAGGGTTGCGCCACCGCGAGCTCGACGGGGGTGAGGGTCGCGGCGCAGTCGGCGAAGCTCAGGTCGCCGGTGAAGCCGAGGTCTGCCAGGCCGGAGGCGAGGCGGTCGGAGTAGGTGCCGTAGATGATCTTGCACAGCACGTCGATGGTGGTCGTCGACGCTCGCGCGTACTCGTGTGCCAGCGGGGAGACCTCGCTGGACAGCGAACAGGGAACGTCGCCGAGGACCTCACGCACCAGCTCGGCGAGACGCCGTTCGTGCGCGTCGTTGACGTAGGAGTGGAGCAGGCAGATGGCGACGCCCTCCACGTCGCAGCGCCGCAGCACCTCCAGCTCGCGGCGCGCCTGGTCCTCGTCGAGGGCGACGACGACCTCGCCGGCAGCCGACAGACGCTCGACGACGCCCCGGCGCAGGTACCGCGGAACGATCGGCTTGCTCGAATCGCTGAACGAGCGGCGCCAGTGCGGGTCGGTATTCGCCTCCGCAGGCCGGGCGGCACGCGCCATCTCCAGCATGTCGCGGTGACCGAATGTGGTGAGAAAGGCTACCTTTGGCACCTTCCGGGTGAGGATGGCGTTGAGACCGTGCGTACTGGCGTGGTTGAACGCGTGCACATCGGCGACGCGTGCCTCGCCCGCTCCCTGCAGCACACCCAGGTGGGTGTCGGTGGTGTTGGTCGGAACCTTGATGGTGTCGACGTCGTTCCCGGTCACCCGGACGATGTCGGTGAACGTACCGCCCACATCCACGCCGATAAGGGATTTCATGTGTGTAGCTCCTCGGGGATTCGACGAAAACGGAACGAGTGGCATCGAGACGCGCTCCGTACTCGACCGTTGGAAGAGAAAGTTATGCCGGTGAGAGCTCCGTCACAATCCAGGAACCGCACGACGGCATCCCGTTTGCGCATACGGCGCGAGAAACCGACGAAATCGCTGTTCGAGGCGATTTCTGGGACTTCGTACCGGCCCCCGGTACTTACTTTCCGCACCGCAGCGACCTACTATCCACACAAGAGCAGAGTGCGCAGGCTCCGGCCACGTGCGCCGGGAGGTGGACTGTGTCGACTCGACATGATGGATCGTCGTCGGTGATGAACATGCGTACCACCGACCCGGACCTCGCCCATTCCGAACTGATCAAGATCTTCGTGGAACACGATCTGAAGGTCAGTCACGACGACCGCCTGGACTTCGCCCTCGATTTGGTGCCATCAGAGTCGATCGTGCTCGGCCGCATAGGGTTCGGCGTAGAGATCTGCTTCGAGGCGCCCCCGATGGAGTCGGCCTATCAGGTCAACATTCCGCTTCGCGGCACGTGTGTGCTCGCCCAGCGCGGTCGAAGGAGCACGGCCGCGGCGGGGCGTGAGGGCATCGTCATGGACCCGGTGACGTCGGTGTCGTATCGGTGGGACGAGAGTTCGACGCAATTGGCCATCAAACTCCCCCGAGGCCGCCTCGAGGCGCACGCGGCCAGACTCGCCGGCATCAGCCGGCCGGGCACCATCGAGTTCGAGCCGTCGTTCGATCTCACCACCGCCGGCGGTCAGGCCGTGCTGGCCACCGTGAACTTCGCATTCGTGGAGTTGGCACGCCCCGGCGGACTGGAGGCGATTCCGTCTGCGCGCGACGGCCTCGAATCGTTGCTCATGACCCAGCTACTGTCCGTGGTACCGAACCAGTACACGCCGCTGCTGAACCAGCCCGGCGGAACCGCGACCGATCGCACCGTCCGCGACCTCGTCGAGCGCATCAAACGTGATCCCGCGGCGGTTCGGGAGACCGCGGACCTGGTTGCCATGTCGGGCCTCTCACCCCGCGCCCTTCAACTCGCCTTCCGCGAGCAAGTCGGCGTATCGCCCATAACGTTCGTGCGTGAGGTGCGCCTGGACCGGGTGCACCAGGATCTGCTGAATGGCCGCGGATCGGTCAGTGAAGTCGCCGCCACATGGGGCTTTCACCATCCCGGGCACTTCGCTCGCCACTACCGCACGCGCTTCGGCGTCAGTCCGTCGGAAACGCTGCGGGCCGCCGGAACGCACTGAAACATGCTCGGTGGGAACGAGACACGGCGGGCTCGAGTAGTGGCGTCCCGCCGTCGCTCGGTCACCGAAATGCCGCTGCCGCGGTGGCGATGGTGACCGCGACGAGGAGGAGCACGTAGGTGATTGCGTGGACGCGGTCGGGCAGGCGGGGTGGCCGCCGCCGCAGGAGGACGATCACCGGCAGTGCGCCGAGGAGCAGAGCAAGCGCCGCGGCCACGTCGACCGAGCCGACGAGTGCGGTCCCCGACGTCGATTCGGGAGCACCGGCGACGAGGAAGGTGAGGGCCGCAGGCAGGCTGATCGCGAGGGTCAGCGGGTTCGCGAGGGTCGTGGCCACGTCCATTCCCTGGCCGGCGCGGCGGAGGAGTGGCACTGTCATGACGCTGCCGCCGACGCCGAGGAACGCCGCGGTCGCGCCGATCGGAAGTCCGAGCGGGGTCGGGATCGCGAACTGCTGTTGTGGGTGGATCGTGTTCGGCGTATTCGGACGAACAAATCCCGGTCGCAGCAGGACGTCGACGATCGTCACGACGAGGTAGAGCACGAATCCCCACTGGATGACGGCACCCGGTACGTGCCGCGCGAGGAGTGCACCCGCGATGCCGCCGAGTCCGAGAAGAACGAGGAGCCCGCGCGCCCGTCGTAATCGCCGCAGCATCGTGCCGGGCGTCGCGGCGGTGGCGACGGCGGCATTGATCAGCATGACCGCAGCGGACGTGGCGACGGCGACCTGCGCCGCGGTGTCACCGATCCCGGACTCGGCCCAGAGGATGACGGGGACGGTCACGAATCCGCCACCGAAACCGAACAGGACGGTGGTCACTCCGGTGACGAGACCGATGAGGACGAGGACGAACAGACTCACGGGGTCCAGTTCACCGTACGGACGCCGTGACGACAATCGAATGCTGGTCGGGTTCTTTCGAGAGTCAGCCCCGGTAGGTTCGAATGCTGTGAGGAATGTGCCGCTCAGCGAGGTCGACGGTGTCGAGCGGGACGTGCTGGCAATCGCGACCGACTACTCGCCCGGGTTCCTGCTGGACTGGCACGAGCATCGCCGTGCGCAGTTCCTGTACGGCGCTACCGGAACGATGATCGTCGACACGGGCGACGGCACGTGGACGGTCCCCACAGCTCAGGGGGTGATGATCCCACCCGTGACTCGGCATCAGGTGCGGATGCTCGACGCGACCACGAGCAGCCTGTACATCGAGCCGGTCGCGGTGCCGTGGTGGCCCTCGTCGTGCGTTGTGGTCGAGGTGTCGTCGTTGCTCCGCGAATTGCTGCTCGTCGCTGCGGATCTGCCCGCCGCATACGACCGCGGAGGGCGCGACGGCGCCATCGCGGCGCTGCTGCTGTTCGAGCTGTCGACCCTCGGGTCGCTGCCGCTGCATCTCACTCTGCCGGCGTCGCCCGATCTGGTCGCGCTGTGCAGGGACTATCTCGGCACGCCGGAGGCCGGTGTGACGAACGCCGACTGGGCGGGCCGGGTGGCGATGAGCGAACGTGCCTTCACGAGAAAATTCGTCCGCGAGACGGGTATCAGTCCGGCGGCGTGGCGGCTGCGGGCTCGGTTGCTGGCGGCCATCCCGATGTTGCGCTCGCAACCGGTGACCCGGGTCGCGACGAGTCTCGGGTATGCGTCGCCGGCCGCGTTCTCGTACGCGTTCAGCCACGAGTTCGGCATGTCACCATCCGCCGTGGGCCGCCGCGAAGGCATATCTCGTCGTCGGTGAATTACTGTGTCACGTAACGGTTTCCCGCGATGGTTTCAGCATCGCCGCCGAAAGTCGGTGAGGATGCGGTCCCGCAGTGCCGGGTCGAGATCTTCGAGCGACAGTTCGCCGAGGGTGTGCACCGTCTGTTTCATCTGGTCGACGTAGTTGGCGCAGCCGCCGCATTCGCCCACGTGCGTCTCGAACCTGGCCTTGTTCTGCGCGGCGAACGCATCCTCGAGGTAGACGGTGACGAGTTCGACCAGTTCCTGACAGTCCATCGTTCGTTTCGATTCCTTCACGGGAGCGCCTCCTGAGTCCCGCCGACCCAGCGTCTGCGGCTATTGCCACAGTGTCCTGAAGTGCCCGGATCGTTACACCGGACGGAACGGCGGGCGGATGCGTGGTGGCGACAGGCGGCGCGGGCGTACGGTCGAGGTCATGACCGAGGACAACCAGGTTGCGCCGTGGGACGACATCTACCGAGGCGATGCGAAGGAATTTTCGGGGCCGGTGCCGTGGAACATCGGTGAGCCGCAGCCCGAGATCGCCGCGCTGATCGCGGAAGGCAAATTCCGCAGCGACGTGCTGGACGCGGGGTGCGGACACGCCGAAACGTCCCTCCAGCTGGCGGCGCAGGGGTACACGGTGGTCGGTCTGGACCTGTCTCCGACGGCCATCGCGGCGGCACAGGCGGCAGCGGCCGATCGTGGCCTGACGACGGCCACGTACCAGGTGGCGGACATCAGCTCGTTCACCGGTTTCGACGGCCGATTCGCGACGATCGTCGACAGCACCCTCTTCCATTCGCTGCCCGTGGACCGGCGGCGCGACTATCTGCAGGCCGTCGCCCGGGCGGCCGCACCCGGCGCGTCGTATTACATCCTGGTGTTCGCGAAGGGCGCCTTCCCCGAGGGACAGGGGCCGAACCCGGTGACCGACGACGAGCTACGAGAGGCTGTCGCCGAATACTGGACCATCGACGACCTCCGCCCGGCGTTCATTCACGCGCTGCTCGGTCCGGACGAGGCCGCGAACTGGCAGCGCGACGACAAGGGCCGAACCATGCTGCCTGCATGGCTCCTGTCGGCTCACCGCGACTGAGTTGCGACCGCGCCGCCACTGGTCTGCTAATCGAGATCGGGCAGCGGCCGGGTGCAGACGTCGTGTGCGTCGGCGGCCGAGAGACCGAACGTGCGGAGGATGTCTTCGGTGATCCGGTCGGTCGCTTCGGCGGCGTCGCGATCCGGTTGATCGTGCAATAGCTGACCGAGGCCGACGATGGCGCCGGCAGCGAGGACGAGCGCCAGCTCGGGGTCGCGAACGGCGAAACGGCCTGCTGCGACGGCTGTTTCGATGTCCCGTTGGGCGCGGGGCGCCAGGCCGCGATCGGCGGTGATCAGTGCGGGCCCGTTGTTGAGGAGGACTCGGCTCAGCTCCGGTTCCTTTCGGAACAACCTGCCGGTCAACCGGAAGCTCTGCGCGAAAATCTCGGCGGGATCGTCGAGATCCCCGGTCAGCCTGTCGAGCATGTTGCCGTGCGATTCCAGTGCGTCGTCGACGGCGGCCCGGAAGAGGTCGTCCTTGCTCTCGAAGTGGTTGTAGAACGAGCCCATCCCCACGTCCGCCGCCTGGGTGATCTCCAGGACCGGCGCATTGAGCTTCCCGTCGGCGATGAACGCCTGTGCCGCCCGGACCAACGCCGCGCGAGTGTGCGCCTTCCTGCGCTCGAGCCGGCTCTCCGCCGCACGCTCCTGCGTGGCCATCTCCTGGGGCACCACCTCTCAGCCGCTGATCGGCGCAGCCAACGTAGCACACAACCTCAGTGGTGACGATTTCGTCAAGACTATTGACTGACTGATCCCTCATGAGTGACGATATCGTCAATTAGTGAGGAGCGGCACATGACGAGTCATCACACCGACGCCCACCGCAATCTGCACAGCGAGCACGGAGCGCTGCGCGGTGAACATCCCGGCCGGGCGCCGAATCCGGTCGTGAAGGTGCAGGATCTGGCGTGGCTGGAGTTCCGGAAGCCGGATCTCGACCGAGCGGAAGTCTTCGCGCACGCCTTCGGTTTCACGACCGCCCTGCGCACCGCCGAGCAGTTGCAGTTGCGGGGAACCGACGCCGGGGCGCCGTGCGTGATCATTCGTAGGGGACCGCGATCGTCGTTCGCCGGTGCGGCGTTTCTCGCGGCGGACGCCACCGACGTCCTGCGGCTGGCGGAGGCGACCGGCCATACTGTCGAACGGTTGCCGGAGAGCCTCGGCGGCATCGAGGTCGATCTCACGGATCCGAGCGGCGGCTCGGTGCGAGTGGTCGCCGACGTGGATCGGCTCCCCGCGCTTCCGGCCCAGTCGCCCCGCGCCTACAACTTCGGGCACGACCGGGGCCGGGAGAACGCCACCCAGCGACCGCCGCGGGAACCGGCCCGTGTGCAGCGACTCGGACACGTGGTCCTGCAGAGCACGCGGTACTTGGAGAACCTCAACTGGTACCTGAAGAACCTGGGCCTGATCGTCAGCGACTTCCTGTTCTACCCGGACCAGCGCGAGCGCGGCCCGGTGATGAGCTTCATCCGTTGCGATCGCGGCGAAACACCGAGCGACCACCACACCGTGGCGATGACCCTCGGTCCGAGCAACCGGTACGTGCACTCCGCGTATCAGGTCTGCGATCTCGACACCCTCGCGGCGGGCGGTGAGTACCTGCTCGATCGGGGCTACCACCGCTCGTGGGGAATCGGACGCCACATCCAGGGCAGCCAGATCTTCGACTACTGGCGCGACCCGGACGGATTCCTGGTGGAGCACTTCAGCGACGGCGACCTGTTCGACTGCTCTCTCGAACCCGGGTGGGCACCGATGAGCGCGTCCGGGCTGGCCCAATGGGGGCCGCCGGCGACCAAGGACTTCCTCGGCGTCTCACCCGACAGGGCGTCCCTGCGGGAACTGCGCGCCATGATCACCTCGCTCCGCGAGGACAACGAATTCGATTTCCAACGCCTCCGCGGCCTGCTGAAAGTAGCTTCCTCATGAGTATTTCCGTCCTCCGCACCACCGACGGCTGGTGGGTGCAGACCCCCTCCGGCGCAGCCGAAATCGACACGGCGGCCACCAGCACGGCGCAACTGCTGGCGGACCGGGCGGCCATCGAAACCGCGGCGTCCGCCGGCCATACGATCCCGGTCGAAACCCTCGACCTGATCTCTCCCGTCACCGCACCGTGCCGGGTGGTGGCCCAGATGACCAATTTCGTGTCGCACGTGAAGGACTCGGGTATGAACCCCGATACCGTGCCGCTGACCTTCTTCCGTAAATCGTCCGGGTCGATCAGCGGGCCCTACGACGACGTGATCAAACCCGGCCACGTCCGGTTCCTCGACTACGAGGTGGAAATCGGGCTGGTCTTCGGCCGGTCCGTGCCGGTGGGTACCGCGATCGACGAGGACAATATTGCCGACTTCGTCGCCGGTCTGGTCGTCACCAACGACGTCTCGGCCCGCGACATCCAGCTGCCGAAAACCCAGTTCTACGAGGCGAAGTCGTACCCGACCTTCACTCCGGTCGGCCCGGCGCTGGTGCTGCTGGAGGCGGGGGAGTTCAAGCGTTTCGAGGATCTCCGCCTGACGCTGCGAGTGAATGGAGTTGTCCGCCAGGACATGACGGTGTCGGACATGATCTACCGTCCCGTCGAGGCGCTACGGGCGCTCACCAAGTTCCAGCGTCTGGACGCCGGTGATCTGCTGCTCACTGGCACCCCGGGTGGCACCGCGCTGAAGGCCCCCGCGAAGCCGATCGAAATCCTCGGCTCACTCCTGCCCCCGGCGGTGAAGTGGAAGAATTTCTTCGCGTCCCAATCGAAGAACTCGAAGTACCTACAGGACGGCGACGTCGTCGAACTGTCGATCGCCACCGACGACGGAGCCCTCGATCTGGGCATCCAACGCACCGTCGTGAGGTACGCCCGGTGAGCAACCAAATATCGTGGCCGGCCTACGACCACCCGCGCGATCTCGCTGCCATCGAGGCGGTTCCGCTCGAGGACCGGGGGCTGCCCACCTCCACGTACCATCTGCTGGTTCGGGCGGCGGGCCTGTGGCCCGAGCGCACCGCGCTGACCGTCCTCCCCGACGGCGCGCGCTGGCGCGAACCCGTGAGCCGGACGTACGCGCAGGTCCTCGCGGACGTGCACCGCGCCGCCAACGTCCTCCACGACGCCGGTGTCGGGCGAGGCGACGCCGTGGCGCTGATGTCTCCGAACTGCGACGAACTGATCACCGCGACCCTCGCCGCGCAGGTCGCGGGGATCGCCGCACCGATCAACGCGGGCCTGTCCACCGGGCAGATCGCCGAGTTGCTGCGCCGAACGGGAGCACGCGTGATGGTCGCCGCCGAACCGAATCTCGATGCCCGGATCTGGTCGACCGCACGGGCTCTCGCCGCTGCCGGTGCGATCGACACCCTGCTGCTGCTCCGCCCGACCGGCACCCGGGTGCCTTCGGACCCACCGGTCATCGACGGGGTCCGGGTCGCCTACCTCGACGCGGCGGGGCGGGACACGACCGGTTTCGCCGGCGTCGCCCCGACGGGGCACGACCTGGCGGCACTGTTCCACACGGGCGGCACCACGGGCGCCCCGAAGTTGGCCGCTCACACGCACACGAACGAGGTGGCCGACGCGTGGATGATCGCGGCCAACTCGGTGCTCGACGACGATTCCCGCGTCTTCGCCGCCCTACCGTTGTTCCACGTCAACGCCCTGATCGTCACGGTGCTCGCGCCGATGCTGCGGGGGCAGTCCGTGATCTGGGCCGGGCCGGCCGGATACCGGGACGCCGCACTCTACGGGGAGTTCTGGAAGATCGTCGAGCACTACCGCCTCGCGGCGATGAGCGCGGTGCCCACCGTGTACTCGGTGCTCGAGCAGTGCCCCGTCGACGCGGACATCTCCAGCCTGCGAGTGTGCATGGTGGGGGCGTCGACGCTGCCCCCGGCGGTGCGTGACGGCTTCGAGTCCCACACCGGTGTCCGACTGCTCGAGGGGTACGGCCTGACCGAGGCGACCTGCGCCAGCGCCCGCAGCTTTTCCACCGCGCCCCGCCCGGGGTCGGTGGGGCAACGGATGCCGTACCAGCAGATCAAGACCGTGCGCGTCGCACCGGACGGCCGATGGACCGACCTGCCCGACGGGGAGGTCGGCACGATCGCGATCAGCGGCCCCACCGTCTTCGCAGGCTACGTCGTCGGCCGGGACGCGGACGGGTTCGTGCTCGACGAGAAGGGTGCGCTCGTCGACGGCTGGCTCGACACCGGCGATCTCGGCCGTGTCGACCCCGACGGTTTCGTGCACCTGACGGGGCGTGCGAAGGATCTGATCATCCGCGGTGGCCACAACATCGATCCGGCGGTGATCGAGGACGCACTGCTCGCACACCCAGCCGTGACCGGAGCGGCCGCCGTCGCATGCCCGGATATCCACTCGGGGGAAGTTCCGGTTGCCTATGTGACGGTGACGGCGAGCGCCGAAGTGACCGAGCAGCAACTGCTTTCCTGGGCCGCCGAACACGTCGTCGAGTCGGCCGCCACCCCGAAATCGGTGACCGTGATCGATGCCCTGCCGGTCACCGAGGTCGGCAAACCGTACAAGCTCGCCCTCCGCGCCGACGCGGCCCGTCGTGTGGCCGAGGACGCTGTCGTCGGCGTGGCCGGCGTGGAGAGCGTTCACACCGTCGTCGAGGGCGGAACCGTCGTCGTCCTCGTCACCGCACGTCCCGGCGGCGACACGACCAGGGTGAAGGCGGCGCTCGACCGGTTGCCGGTCACGTGGCGGTTCGGGATGACGTCGTGATCGCCCCGCACTATCCGGTCGTCATCGTCGGCGCCGGGCCCACCGGACTGACGGCCACAACGCTGCTGGCCCGGTTCGGGGTCGAATGCCTGCTGCTGGACCGGTGGGACGGTGTGTACCCGCAACCGCGGGCGGTCCACCTCGACGACGAGGTGTACCGCATCCTCGCCCGGCTCGGGCTGGCCGAAGAATTCGCGGAAATCTCGCGACCGTCCCGCGGTCTGCGACTGGTCGACCGGGACATGACGATCCTGGCCGAGTTCCGCCGCGACAACGCTCGAAACCTCCACGGCTTCCCGCAGGCGAACATGTTCGATCAGCCCGAACTCGAGACACTTCTCCGCGGGAGGCTCAGGCGCCACGACCGCGTCAGCATGTGCGGCAACAGTGAGGTCACGCGCGTCGCGCACGGCCGCGACCACGTGCGGATGCACTTCACCGACCGGGTCACCGGCGAGCGGCGGGCGGTCCGCGCCGACTACGTACTCGGCTGCGACGGCGCCAACAGCACCGTGCGAACCTCGATCGGCTCGGCGATGGAGGATCTGGGATTCGAGCAACGCTGGCTCGTCGTCGACATCGCCACCGACGCGGACCTCGATCAGTGGGAAGGCGTGCATCAGGTGTGCGACCCGGTACGGGCGGCGACCTACATGCGGATCGGTGACACCCGCTACCGCTGGGAGTTCCGGCTGCGGCCCGGCGAATGCGCGGCGACCTACGCCGACCTCGACGCCCTGCGTCCGCTGATCACGCCCTGGACGGCGAACGTTGCCGACACCGACCTCGAGCTGATCAGAGTGGCGGACTACACCTTCCGCGCCCAGCTCGCCGACCGGTGGCGCGACCGGCGAGTATTCCTGCTGGGCGACGCGGCGCACCTGACGCCACCGTTCATCGGCCAGGGCATGGGCGCCGGACTGCGGGATGCGAGCAACCTGACGTGGAAGCTGGCCGGCGTCCTGGGTGGGACCCTGTCCGAATCCTGCCTCGACACGTATCAGCGCGAACGAAAGTCGCACGCGAAGTCCATGATCCGGCTCGCAGTCGGCATCGGACGGGCGATGACCGAGGGCGGTGAACTCGGTAACGTTCTGCGCAGGCGGATCGCTCCGATGGCACGGTGGATTCCTGGTCTGAACGCCAAGGTCACCGACAGCGCGACGCCGCCACTGCGGACCTCCGGCTTCGTCGAGACGGGGCTGCGCCGGGGACTGGCCGGCACGCTGTGCCCCAACCCGGTCGTCGACGTCGACGGTGGGCGACTCGACGCGCGGGCGCCCGGACGGTTCCTCGTGGTGTCGTCGACTCCGCCCACCCCCGGTCAGCGGTACGAGATCGACCGACGCGGGGCCGTCGTCGTAGCGGCCGCACCCGATTCCGAACTCGGCCGGTGGCTTGCCCGCGGGCACGCCGTCGCGGCGATCGTGCGTCCCGATCGGACCGTCATGCGGGCCGGGCGATCACTCTCGGCGGTGTACACCGCTCTGCCGACGTTCCTCCCGCCGACCGAATTCGACGAGAGCACCTGTGGCGCCGGGTAGGTCTGGTCCGTAATGCCTCTCGTACGTTTAGTCTTGCTGCATGACCTGGGCGGCGCAGGACGGCGACGAGGACGAATTCGCGTACGTGTTCACCGGCGAACTCGCTCAGCGTGTGGTGGACGAGGTGAGCCCCCGACTGGACTACAACATCAATCTGATGGACCGCAACGGCCGAATCATCGGGTCGGTCGACGGGACGCGTATCGGTACCGTGCACGCCGGTGCACTCGAGGCCATCCGGGACGGCCGGCAGGTCCTCGTGGACACCGACGAAGAATCTGCGGAGGTCAGAGCCGGGATCAACATTCCCCTGACGCTCGACGGGCGGATCGTCGGTGCCGTGGGCGTCACGGGCGACCCAGGCGAGGTCGAATCGGTGTGCAACGTCCTCGCACTCACCGTGGAACTGTTGTTACGGAATGAGCAGCACCGGGACAGTTCACGGTGGCGGGAAGCGGCCGTGCGCGAACTGCTCCTCGGCCTGGTGAACGGAACCGTCACCGAAAACGGCCTGCTGGAAGCGTTACGCCACATCGGATCACCGATGACCCCTCCGTGGAACATCACGGCGGTCGTCCCCGCATCGGGCAGCGGATCGTGGTCCCTTCCCTCGTCCACGTCGGTGGCCCTGCTTCGACGGGTCCAGGGGGTCGCCGGGGTGGTCGCGGCCGAATTGCAGGGCGCGGTGTGGATTCTGAGCGGTTCGGTGACAGACCGCACACTCGCCGCGACCCGGCAGCGGCTGCGCACCGGCGACGTCCGTCTCATCACCGGCAGGCATGCCGCTACGTCTCGCGAATTGTCCGTGGACGCTGCCCGGCTGGGTCTCCTCCTGGCCCGGGCGCACCTGCTGCCCGCGGGGGAGGAGACGAAACTCTCCGCACTGGTGCCCGAAACAGCTGTCGCACAGCAGTCCCGGGAGATTTCACACGACACCGTGGAGCGCGTCCTCACGCCGCTGTCCGCGACCCTGCGCGAGACCGCTCGCGCCTTCCTCGACCACGATCTGTCGATCGCGGCGACGGCGACCGCCCTCGAGGTGCACCGCAACACGCTGGTCCAGCGCCTCGATCGGATCCAGCACGTCACCGGATTGAACCTGCGCACCTTCGACCACGCCGTCGCCATGCGGCTGGCACTCCTCGCGGCCGCGGCGCTGGAGGATCCGTATAGAGGAGCGTGAAGCGCTGCCGAGCACGTCCGACAATATGCACATATTTAGCGGCCAGAATTGAGTGAGAATCCGTGCAGAATGTACATGTGATGCCGAGCGTGGGAGACCTAGGCTCTATTCATGCGAAAGCGCACACCTACCGTTGTCCTCGCTCCCGACTCGTTCAAGCAGAGCGTCTCCGCCGTTGACGTCGCAGCCGCGATGGCCGCCGGTGTTCGTGCAGTGCTCGGCGCCGACGTCCGGATCGTGCAATGCCCGCTCGCGGACGGTGGCGAGGGCACGTTGCAGACGTTCCTCTCGGCCGGCAACGCCGAGCCCCGGGTGATCCACGCTCGCGATGCCCTCGGACGCCCGCGGAGCGCCCGCTACGGACTGTCGAACGACGGCAGGGTCGCGATCATCGAGGCCGCGGAAGCGAACGGTCTGCCCCACGTGGCGGACGTTCCACCGTCACCGTTGCGGGCGGATACCTTTGGCGTCGGCGAAATCGCCGTGAGCGCACTGGAAGACGGTGTCGAAGAAGTCCTTCTGTGCATCGGAGGCAGCGCAACCACCGACGGGGGCACCGGGATGCTCCGCGCACTCGGAGTCCGATTCCTCGACGCAGACGGTCATGACGTGGAACCCGGCGGTGCGAGGCTCGGCGACATCGTCACCATCGACGAGTCGCAGTTGCACCCCCGGGCGCGGTCGGTGCGCTGGCGCGTCGCGACCGACGTCGACAATCCCCTCTGCGGGGAGAACGGGGCGGCCGCGGTGTTCGGGCCGCAGAAGGGCGCGACGGCCGACCAGGTCCGCGAATTGGATTCCGGGCTCGGACAGTTGGCGATCGCTCTCCGCGATGCCTACGGGGCCGACGTTCTCACTCTACGCGGAGCGGGAGCGGCCGGCGGGATGTCAGCCTGCCTGAGCGCAATCCTCGCCGCGGAACTGGTGCCCGGCAGCGATCTCGTCTCGGAAACGGTGGGGCTGCGGTCTCTGTGCGCCGACGCGGACCTGGTGATCACGGGGGAAGGGGCCTTCGACGTGCAGTCGCTGCAGGGGAAGGTGGTGCAGGGCGTCGTTCGTCAGACGCCGACCGAGTGCCCCGTGGTCGTGATCGCCGGTACGGTTCGCCTGTCCGCAGCCGAGATTCGCGCTGCCCGGATCTCGGCGGCGTTCTCCATCGCCCGCGGTCCGGCGGAACTCCACGAATTGCTCGACAACACCGCCGAACTCCTTCAGGAGGCAACCGCTCAGGTCGTCGGACTGATCGACAGCCAATGGAGCCGCCCCGCGTCGACGCCGACGCATGCGCGAGCGACCGCGGACAGTCCGTCGTGACGAACCTGTCAAGTCACACAACTACTCTCAACTCAGCCGCGAGGAGTCACATGCCCACCATCGATCTCGAACGGTCCGTGTCACACACTACACAGCCCAGTCTGCTCAGTAGGTCCCGACGCACGAAGATCGTATGCACACTTGGACCTGCTACCGCCACCGGTGACCGTATTCGCGAGCTCGTCGAAAGCG
>NZ_WXYH01000175.1:0-2678 GCF_009872365.1 Rhodococcus sp. T7 | reverse complement strand
ACCGTGGCCGACGAACTCAACCGGGCAGAATCCGGGTCGATCACCGCCCGAGTCCTCCCACCCGGTCGTGCACTGACCGCGTCGGTGCTCGTGAGCAACGAAAGCGGCTCCCGCCGTGTCGAGCTAGAGCAAGACGGCCACATCATCGGGCACGACCGCCCCTGAACACAGGCAGTTCGCATTGCAAACGGTGCCCCCAGTTCTAGCGTCCCCCGAATTGGTGTCTCGTCCGCGTCGGACAACGCCGATAACTTCTCCGTCAGGGAAACAGGGGGCGGAGAGGTCGCCGTTCTCGCGAACTGTGATGACAGAGGGAGTCACTGTGAACAACGTCGTGGAAGAACACCCCATACTGGGATCGACCAACAATCCGTCGAGGACCGTGCACAACACGATCAGACGCGAAGCCCCAAAGCTCTCCGCGCGGGAGACGGAAGTTCTCCTGGGCTGGCTGAAATGCGATTCCAAGGAAGTCCTCGCCGCGCAACTCTTCCTCTCCTTGGGGACCGTGAACACCCACCTTGCTCGGGTTCGTGAGAAATACTCGGCCAAGGGCCGACCAGCGCCCTCGAAAAGCGCTCTGCTCGCCCGCGCCCTGCAGGACGGGCTCATCACGATCGACGACCTTGATTGAGGCGCGACACCGACGGGACTTCCGGCCCACTACAGAATGCGATTCGTAAAACCGACTCGAACATGGGTGGAGCACTCTGGCTTGCCGCCGTCCCCACACTCGGACTTGCCGCTCTCCAACCTTTCCCAGCAAGCGCAGGCCCGACAATGATCATGGTCGCAAACACAGCAGCGCTGTGGATCTACACCGTATCCGTGCTTCAACGATTCGACTTGCTTGCCCGCAAGGAACCTATGGCGATTTCAAAAGATCCGCCGGACCATTCCGTGGACCTCATCGTGGCCACCGCCGTCGATGACGTCATATCAGCCCTCACTGCTGGTCGTAACACCGAAGCCGATCAGCGTCCTTCAATCGAAGCGCAACACGCTTTAGACACCATCTGCCGAACCGTGACATGCACATATCATTCGTGACAGCTGCACCTCCGGCACCGCAGCGACTTCGGACAGGCACCGATTCGCAACAGAAGTCGTCGAACCGACCCATCCTTCGACATCCTCCACGAGCCCAGCACAGGAGCCATCAATGGGAATGTCGCGCAAGCACCACACACACGCATGGCACATCGCGGGTCCACTGCACTGTCGACCTCGATCCGATGCGGCCGAACGCCACCAGCCCCAACAGCACATCAGATCGGGGAGAAGTCGAGTGTCCGACCATTTCGCCAATAACGTCAGACGGTCCGATGGTTGCACCCGCAGGGACGTGCAATCGGATTGCGATCCTATTCGGTACAACGCATCAGTTGGAGCTGAGCTCATGACAAAAGCCGTTGCTTTACCCAAGAACCCTCGCTTCGGTGCCAGGTCCATGGTCGTGGCCTCGATGGTCGCGGCCGCGGTACTCCTACTGCCGTCCTGCGCGCAGCGTGCCGAACCGGCAGAGCTCGACAGCATCCTCGATTCTGCTGTCACGGATCCAACCAGCACGCCCCCGGTTCCGTCCATCGATGCCGTCCTCGTCCAGCGAGGCATGTGGTCCTTCAAGAACGGCGACGGATACTCCTACAACATGTCTATCTCACTGAGCGACGTGCTCGCGTTCGACGACATACGAGGCGCAAGCCATCCGCTCAACAGCAACTTGGTTGTAGGACAACAATGCGGTGACGGACCCACCTACTCGAATGCGGCGGTAGTGCTCGGTTCGATGACCGCTGTCGCGACAACTCCTCAGTTCGACACTCCCATCGACATGCACGTCAATATCGGCATGCGAACGAGGCAGCAATCCTCAGCCGCCGCTGCGATGGGCGCCCGCCTTGAATTCGCACAGTCATTCGGTAAAAACGACGGGTCGTGCAAACAAAACGACCAATATGCCCGCTGGCCGTCCTTCGGTGTGAATTTCAAGAACCCCGTCCCGACCGGTACATCTGTGACCGCAGCATTCCTCGTGATCATCAAGGATTACTTCGACGTACCCGGCGGTGATCGTGAGTTTGGCCAATCCGTACCGGTTTTCGCGACTAGCGGCCAACTATCTTCGGACAGCAAGGCAGCGCGAGCTGCTATGTACTACACCAAGGACGAGGCCACTGCCACACTGGTCTCCTGACACAACATCCGACACCCGAAAATTGCTCCTGCGCAGGGCGTCGGGTAACTCCGCCCCGATGGCACAAGATGTTCTGCTATCACGACGAAGGAGATTGGATCCGATGGCTTCACCCCCCGGCGGGGCCGGCCGAAACCAACCAAAGACGGAGCTCCCGACGCGAATTGGAACAGCAGCGTATCGGCATGACTATATCCGGCGGTTTCTGAGCTTTCCAGCGCTCTAGTCGATGATGCTCAAGAACCTTGCGTACGCACGGTGCCGCTTGTTTCGGTCGCGTGGCCATACCGTGGGAACGAGATGAAGCGCTGGTCGCAGCGTCTCAAAACTCGCGTCAAACAGCGGACAGGTGCGAATCCATCATCGCTGCGAGATAGGCGTGTTCCACCAATCCGTACGGACAGGGGGGTCGGGGAGCAGATTGACGAAATCCGGCGCTAAGGGGCAATCGCCGAGCGACCTTGCGCTGTAGGTGATTTCA
>NZ_WXYH01000174.1:0-2759 GCF_009872365.1 Rhodococcus sp. T7 | reverse complement strand
GCGGGAGCACGACGACTCCGACGGGGATCAAGCCGCGGCGTAACTCCCGTTGGACTCAAACACCTTGACAAGTTCCGACCGAGCGAGTCAACCAGCCACTACATGCGAGGTGAGACTGCAATGTCTGGCCGTCGTGCCAGGATCACGGGCATGGATGAGCGCACCCGGCCGGTCAGCGAAACACAGGTGACCGTGGCGATGGACTACGGCCAGTTCTGCCTCGACGGCGGCCTCGGCGATCCGGACGTCGAGCTCGCCCTCCTCGAACGAGCCCAGGCCGATCAACCCAGCGCCGGCAACGGCGCCATGCTGCTGGTGCTGTGCCCCCACCAGAACAACTTCCAGATGGCGGTGACGGTGCAGGTGTGGCCGTCACGACCGCCCGCGGACCGAGATCAGTGGCAACAGGTCAGTGAGGGGCGCCTGGAGGTCGACGGCCGCGGGGTGCTTTCCTTGTCGTCACCGACATCCGACCCGGTGGAGGTCCTCGTTCCTGCAGGTCGGTACACCGTGGAGGTCTCCGGCCGAGGCTTCGTCAACTACGGGTGGCCGGGATCGACGACACCCGGCGACGTGTGGCGGATCCGGTTGTGGCCGTACGACGGAGTCACGAAATCCCCGGCCCAGATGTGGGACATGCCCGGCTTCGGAGTACCGGAGAACACCCCGCCCCCGGCACCCGCCGCCGCGGAGGAGCCGAGCCGTGACTCGGCGGCGGGCACTAGGACCGCGAGCAGCACCGCGACGGCGATCGACTTCGAGGCGCATCCCGAGCTGCAAAAGGTGCTGGCGTTGCGTGATTTCGACGACTGTGCGCCGGACCTCGCTGCCGCGATCGTGGCGATGGACCCGCAGACGCAACGGCGCCTGGCGCAGTGGGCCGCGGTCCGTGCCTTCGAGTTCGCCGGACTCGCCGACGTCGCGTGGGTCACACCGGCACTGGCAGCGTTACGTAACGGTGAGCCGCTCCCGGCGCCGTTCGACGACCGCCAAGCCGCGTCCAGCCGTCTCGCGGCGGAGAACCTCCCGCCCGAGGGCAGAGGCGGCCCCTACCGCTCGACCGCCGGGCCCGGCGGTGAGAAGTCACCGACGGCGAAAATGTTCGACCACGGCCCGGTGCACCGCCCGTACTACGCGATGCCGGCCCTGTTCAGCGCGACGGACCCACGTCCGGTGGTCGCCGCCTTTCAGGCGTTGTCACACGCCTGCGCCACCTACGCCGAGCATGTGGACACCCTTCTCGCCGCGACCCGAGCAGAGTTCGGCATCCCCGAATAGACACCCTCCGCTAGGCCAACCGGATCCGCACGCGAAACCTCATCGGCCGGCGCGTCGGGCGAACACACGGATGCGGTCGGGGTCCGAGCGCCCGATGAAGGCGAGCGTGGCGAGGACGGCGGTCACGGTCCCGATGACGATGCCGATGGGCAACGGTGAGTCGACGGTGACCATCGGTCCTGATTTGGAAGTCGGGTAGCCGTTGGACCAGCCGTAGTCGGCGACGGCCAGCGGTGCCGAGACCGCGAAGAACGTCATCGTCAACGGCAGTAGCGCGGCACTGACCACCACCGGTGGGTCCGCGGTGTTGGTCGAGAGGACGGAGGCGACGGACAATCCCAGTGCGCCGGGCAGCATCAGCGTGTAGGCCGTGGTCGTCACGGTGTCGACGATGCCACCGTCCGGGAGCAGTCCGGTGGCTGTGACCAGGACGAGGAGCGCCATCCCCACCGCCGGCATCGGATACCGCCGCCCGAGCATCACCCCGGCCACCAACGCGACGAGACCACCCAGTACCCACCACCAGGCCGTCTCGGCGTAGTGCACCTGCCTGACCGTGACAGCGGCCGCAGCCAACCCCACCAGCAGCACTCTCCCCTCAGGAGCGGGCAGTACCCACGCCCCCGCTAGGGTCGCCGCGACGGCGAGCCCGGCCGCGACGGTCCACGACACCGGGCCGGATTCGGTCGATCCCCACGCGGTGTAGAGCACCAGGAACACCACCGGCAGAACAACACCGACGACCGTCGGCCGGACCCCGGCGCCGGACTCGACGCGGCGGGTGGTGAGCGCAACTCCGCCGAGAACGAGCACGGCCACAGCCAGTACGGGCAGCGGCACCGTCACCGGAACGTAGACCGGATCGCCGGGCAGGGTGACCGACCATCGTGGTGCAGGAACCCGCCACACGCGGGCCACGCCGAAGAACACTGTCGTCGCCAGCACCCCGACAGTCAACGCAACCAGCGGGGCCCGACGCCCTACCGCCGGGTACGCCGCCGCACCGAGCATCAGACCGGCGCCGACCGCATTCAGGGTCACGGCCGGTTCGGTCGCCACCGCCACCACCGCGGGCACCCCGATCGCAGCTGCTCCCACGAGCGCGGTCGCGGCGGCCCAGACCCCGGAACGCAATCGCAGCAGCACCGTCAGCGCGGTGACGGCAACGACTGCGGCGACAGTTCCGGCCCACTGCGGAGTGACGAGCACCCCGCTCAAGCCGTCCTTCGCGGCGATGGTGTGGTCGAGTACCTCCGATTCGCGGACAGCGAAGGCAGCGAGCACACCACCGACAAGGGCGGCGACGGTCGGACCGTACCGGTCAACGAGATTCACCGGCAGACCGTAACCCGCGACATCGACGGAACCCGGTAGATCGCCACTGCGGCACCGTGCCGATCAGCAATCCTCATCCGGCTAACGAATGAGGGCCGCACCCACCGGGTGCGGCCCTCGCGGACTAGTTAGACAGCCCGCACATT
>NZ_WXYH01000173.1:0-2767 GCF_009872365.1 Rhodococcus sp. T7 | reverse complement strand
CTTCGGGGCTGAGGTTCTTGTGGTAGTCGTAGAAGCAGTCGATGAACTGCTTGCCGTGCACGTTCTTCTGGTTCGACTCGCGGCCGTCCCAGATGTGCACGTGCCCATCGACGATGAAGTACTTCTGACCGTCCTTCTGATACATCGCGTCCTCGCTTGGTCCTGGTTCCGGGTGGGCTGGGGGTTGTCCGGGGCCACCTGTCTCGGTGGCCCCGGACAGCTGCGGGCTAGTTCTCCGTGAGGTCGAATCCGATGTACTCGGCGGCATCCTCGGGGCTTGCGAACAGCAGGGTCTTCTCGTCGAGGTGGACCATGCGCCCGTAGTGGGTGGAGCTGATCTCCTCGAAGATCGAGCCGTCGAAATCCTGACCCAGGGCGTCGGTCAGTTCGTCGTAGTCGAAGTCGAGCAGCTTCTGGCCGTCGACGCGGATCATCGACGGGTACTCGGTCAGCTCCACGCCGTCTTTCGCGCCCATCACCTCCGCAACGACTCGGCCGATCGGGGTGTTCATCAACGTGACACCGCACATGTTGGAGAACTCGGTGGACGATCCGAATTGCATGGTCACTGGTCCAACTCCTTGGGGATGTCGAGCCCGATCTCCTCGAGCAGGGAACGGAACTTCGCCGTGGCGGCGTCGAGGCTGTCGGCGAAGGTGACGGCCTTGTCGGCGGGCTGCGACCAGATCGGCTGCAGTGCGCGGGCGGCGTCGAGGCACCGTGGCACCCAGGTGGCCAGCCACGTGCCGAACAGTTCCTTGTTCGACTCGCCGTGCTCGGGGTCACGGGTGAGCAACCGGAACAGGTTGCGGGTGTATGCCAGGTCGCGGTCGTAGTCGTGCTCACCGGTGCCGACGATCGTGGGGGTGATGTAGTCACCGTTACCGGCCGCGATCTGCATCACCAGTTCGGTGCGGAACAGCGAACCGACCAGCTGTTCGAAGACGATGTTGGAGCCGAACAGCAGCTCACACCAGTCCGGAACGGCGGTGAGCCGCTCGACGACCTCCCGGGTGGGCTGCCATTCGGGTGCGGACTGCCAGACCGCCTTGTGCGCGTCTCCGTCGAAATCCTCGGTGGCCTCGGACAGGTCCAGGTTGAACAACGCGAGGTCCTGGGCGAAGCGCATCTTGTGGGCAGCGTTCACCGCGACGGCCGTGTTGATCATATTGGTCGGCCCGGAACGCTGGATGGACGTGAACACGTGCAGTGCCAAACCGTTCTCGGCATGCATCCACGCGCCCAGGTTGCGGGCGATGAACGTCAACCAGGGAGTGTTCCAGGCGTCGTAGACGCGGGCACGCTTGGCGTTGGAGAGACACAGTTCGACCTGGTGGACGACCTTCGAGTTGTTGCGAAAGATCGTCTGGTCCCACTCCTCGTTCGGGTCGAGGAAGGCATGCCAGTTCGACGACTTCGCGACGGTCCAGTCCTGCGGGTATCCGCCCGGTCCATTGCCGAATCCGTAGATCCAGCCCTGGGAGAGGTGGCGATCCGGGTCGGGTTGGACGTCGACGGTCACGTCCTCGTACATCGTCGACCGCTTCTTGGCCGGCGTGTAGTAGTTGAAGGTGCGGCTGCGTGAGCTGGGGAACTCCAGCGCACCGGCTTCGGAGTCGGTGAACTCGATCTTCGGAAAGCTCCGCTGCTTGGGCTCGGAGGTTGCGGTCATCTCGTTTCTCAGTTCTGTCGGGGAAAGAGGGCTGTGAATTCCTGTGGTGGGCTACTCGAAGGCGGGGCTGGTGAACTTGTCGTAGAAGATCTGATCGCTCGGGGTGCCGGTGGCCTCGAGCAGAGCGAGCGCCGCGTCGACCATCGGCGGTGGTCCGCAGAGATAGACCTCGGTCTTGCCGATGTCCGGTTCGCGGCGGCTCACGACGTCGGTGACGTTGCCTTCTTCGACGACGATCGATCCCGCCGGCTCCGGGACCATCGATTCCGACAGGCAGGCCACGAACGTGAAATCCGTGAGTCCCTCTCCGAGTCGGAGAATTTCGTCGACGTAGAACAGGTCGGCGGGCGTCCGGGCACCGTAGTAGAAGTGCACCGAGCGGGTGTTGCCCGTCTCGCTCATGTGCCGCAGGAGAGAGAGGACGGGGGCCATTCCGGCTCCGCCGCCGATCAACACGATCGGCAGGACGTGACCTTCCTTGAGGGTGAACGACCCGTAGGGACCGGTCAAGCTGATCTCGTCGCCGACCGAGATGGCATCGTCGAGCAGCCCGGCGAACTTTCCCCCCGGATACTTCTTGATGAGGAATTCGATATGGCCGGGTGTCGACTGCGTCGTTGCCATCGAGAAGGACCGATGCTCCTCGGTCCCGGGGATCTTCAGGTCCGCATACTGGCCGGGCCTGAACTCGTAGGCGGCGGGTTCGACGGGCTGCAATCGCAGCGAGACGATGTCCTTGGTCATCGACTCGATCCCGGTCACCTGGGTGCGTACATCCTGGATGGGGACGCCGCCGAGAAGTTCGTCCTCGTCGAAGTTCAGCAGCTCGATCGTGCAATCGCTGTATGCGGTTGAGCGGCAGAGCAATACCATCCCTTCGTCGACCTCGGATTCGTTGCAAGCAAACGTCGAGTAGTTCTCCATCTGGATATCGCCGTCCAGGACGAACGACTTACAGGCCGAGCACCGCCCCTCACGGCAGCCGTGCATCAGGTGGATGCCTTGCCGGAATGCAGCGTCGAGGATGTACTCGTCTTCGCCGACTTCCATCTCGATGTCGACGGGCTCGAAGTTGATACGGTGCTTGTCGGCCAC
>NZ_WXYH01000172.1:0-2808 GCF_009872365.1 Rhodococcus sp. T7 | reverse complement strand
GTGAGGGTGAGTTCATGGTTACTCGCTCTCTGCTTACACGACGCTGCCGCACCGCGAACACCCAGTAGGCTGCGGTCCGGTTCTGTCCTCCCACTTACCTGTCCGTCCGGGACACTCCTGTCGAATCGGTCGCCACAGACACATACGCTGCCACGTCGGCAGAACCTGCGGAGCACAAAAGCCGCGATGGGGATCGTCATTCGGCGGACAAGCTGAGCGCCGCCGCCCGAGGCGCATCGTGGATTACGGCGTATGCCCCGTCCGGTGAAGAAGTCCCGGAATCAGTCGTCGACCACACCGTGCACACCGCTGTCTTCGGTGACCACGCCACCCCACTCCAATGGACGACGCACTCGCCGCCACCGCCACCGTCGCCGCGCACTCCACACCGCACCAACCCCGGACTCCCACCGGCGAGGCGGCCTCTCGCACCGAGCCCACAACAAAATCGCACGTTGTACAGCCTTGTCGTGACGAGCGACCCGGTTCCCACCGCGGACACACACTCCCCGGCGCGGCCCACAGACCACGTCCAGCCCCGCAGCGATCCCCTCCGAGCCGGTGACGTCCCGATGCACCGCAGGCGGATCGTCGTCGCGGTACCGCTCGGTGACCTCACCGACGTCCCGGCCCATCCAGTTCAGCTCCCTCAGCTTGTCGCCGTCCCCGGTGCTCACTCCGGTAGTGGTGTCACGCCCAGGGTGCGCACCTGTCGGGGCGCGCAACCTCGACCGTGCGGCAGGGTTTAAACCTCACCCCAGCGGTCATCCCTGACTCGGACGGACCAGGTCGACACTGCAGGGACAGCCCAGAGCCCCACCCCGTCCGGTGCCGCGACCCTCGCGCGGCACCGCCCGCAAGCACAGACCGCACACGAAGCAGCACGACGAAGGGGATCGACGATGGAACCGCACGCACCGCCCAGCCCCGATCCAGGGCAACACCCCGATTCGTCCCGGGTCGCCGTGGTCGTTGCCGGCGCCGGAGCGCGCGGCGCCTACGAGGCAGGCGTTCTGTCCGTGGTCGTGCCCTTCCTGCGCGCTGCCGGCGTCACACCGGATCTGTTCATCGGAACCAGCGCCGGAGCGATCAACGCGACGCTGTTCGCCGCGGGCGCCCATCTCCCAGCCGACGAGCAGGCCGACGCCGCACTCGCGGCCTGGCGGAGCGTGGAGATCGACGACGTGTTCCGGCCGTTGATGTTCAGCGGACCCGGCACGATCGCGCGCTGGGCCGGTCAGCTCTGCGGAATACCGAGGGTTCGGCTGACGAGTCTGGTCGACACCGCGCCACTGGCCCGGACCGCCCACCGATTGGTCGATTGGCCACAGCTCGCAGCGAACCTGAACGACGGTCGGACGTCGCTGGCGGTGGTGACCACCTCGGCCGCCAGCAACCGGACGGTGGTCTTCGTCGACAGGAACGGTGCCGGTCCGCTCCCGCCGCCGGACGCCAACCGCGCGATCGACTACCGCGGTGTGCGGGTCACCGCCGAGCACGTCCGGGCCTCCGCCGCGATTCCGGCGCTGTTCCCCGCGGTCGAGGTATCGATCCCCAACGATGGGCGAGGCTGGTACGCGGACGGCGGGATCCGGCTCAACGCCCCACTCAAACCGGCGCTGTCCCTGGGCGCGCACCAGTTGGTCGTCGTCGCCACCCACCCGGCGGTCTACCCGCAAGCGCCGAACGCCGGCGAGGAGCCGGCACCACCGGATGTCGACGACATGGTCGTGCGGGTGCTCGATGCCGCGCTGGTCGATCGGATGGTCGAGGACCTGCGGACGCTCGGCAAGATCAACGAACTCGTCGCCGACGGACGCCGAACCGTCACCGGCAGGCAGCACCACTACGTCGATGTGCCCTACCTGTTCTTCGGCCCCGAGACGCGCGAATGCCTCGGCGCCCTCGCCGCCAAGGCATTCGACGACCGGAACCGCTGGCCCGCCGGCGCATGGAACATGCTTCGCAATCCGGACCTGCTGCTCCTGGGACGACTACTCGGTGGCGACGGTGCTCGCCGCGGAGACCTCCTCAGCTACCTGCTCTTCGACCGCGGTTTCATCGACGCCGCGATCCGCATGGGACAACGGGACGCACGCCTGCTCCTGGCAGACGCAGACCAACCACCCTGGCTCACCGGAGCACCGAAGCACGTCCCGCCCGAGCGGATCTCCGTGCACGCCGCGAAACAGGCGCTCGGCGCAGGAATCGGCGCCGAGACCACCCACACCGCCTGATCGGAATTCACACCTCCACGGGCGAGGGTCCCATCCGCCTCACGGATAAGGCGATAACCGGTGCTCGTGGGCGTGAATCGCCGAACCGAGATCCGTGTGGAGTGGCCCGTCCGGCCCTCCGGATAGTCGAACGGCGGGGCAAGGACACGGCACAGCGCCTTATCGCCGTCGATTGCCTCGACCTTGACCGTGCGGCCCTTCACCCGGGGATCGTTGTCAGCCCACACTTGACCGACCCGCAAGGATGTACTCGAAGAATGCGTTGTTCCAGAATCTGTTGGTGTAGTCGACATTTCACCAGACTCGGCCGCATCCGCCGCAGCATTCAGAATTACCGCCAACCGGCGTGCACACGCCGGCGTGAGCTGACCCAACGCGCCCTCCTGCGCATAAATGCCGACATACTCGGGAACCACCACCGACCGATGCCCCACGATCCACATCCGGGCGTAGGCCTCGCAATGAAGGGTCAGGCCACCCAGCACACGGCGGAGGGAGTCCGAAAAATTGTGCGATGGCATGGATCACATTCCCTGGATTTCCACGCTGCGGCTCACCAAAATCACTACTG
>NZ_WXYH01000171.1:0-2879 GCF_009872365.1 Rhodococcus sp. T7 | reverse complement strand
ACGATGAAGTATTTTTCGCCGTTCTTCTCATACATTGTGCGTGCTCCAATTGCAGGGATCGGTGGGTACAGAGCCGGATAGGGCGACGTCGGGATCGTGGGTCACCGAGAAATGGTGACCTTCAACGCATCATGGGAGTCCGCGTGCGCAAAGACGTCATAGGCGTCGATCATCTGGTCGAGACCGAATGAGTGCGTGCTGAAGGCACCGGTATCGATCTTTTCGCTGGCCACCAGGTCCAGGAGGGTGGGAATGGTGGTGCCGTTGACCAGTCCGGTGGTGATGGTGATGTTGTTGATCCACAGGTCTTCGAGGTGGAGGTCGACCGGTTTGCCGTGCACACCGACGTTGGCGATGCTCCCGCCGGGACGCACCAGGGTGGTGCACAGCTCGAACGTTGCCGGGATCCCGACTGCCTCGATCACCACCTGCGCGCCCAAGCCATTGGTGAGTTCCAGGACGCGTGCCCGCACATCTTCTGTGCCACTGTTGATCGTCTCGTCGGCGCCGAAACTCAATGAACGCTTGAGCCTCGCCTCGGAAAGATCGACAGCGATGATGTTCGCGGCGCCGTAGAGACCGGCCGTGCGGATCGCGGCGAGACCGACCGGGCCGACACCGACCACGACGACGGTGTCACCGGGTTGTACGTGGGCGTTCTGCACACCGATCTCGAAACCGGTGGGCAGGATGTCGGCCAGGAAGATGGCCTGCTCATTGGTGACACCCTTGGGCAGTACGTGCACGCTGGTCTCGGCGTACGGCACGCGCACGTACTCGGCCTGCGTGCCGTCGATCAGGTGCCCGAAGATCCAGCCGATACCACCGACCGTCGCGCAATGTGAGGGCATGGCGCTCTTGCAGGAGGCGCATTTTCCGCAGGAGGTGATGGCCGGCACGAGCACTCGATCCCCGGCCGCCAGCGATGTGACCGCGGATCCGACCTCGGTGATGACCCCTACCGCCTCGTGCCCGAGCACACGACCGGCCGTCACGGCGGGCACATCCCCCTTGAGGATGTGCAGATCGGTCCCGCAGATCGTGGTGGTATCCACACGGACCACCACGTCGGTGGGGTCGATCAGGCGTGCGTCGGGGACGTCGGTCCATGCCATCGAGCCCGGCCCCTGGAACACAAGTGCTTTCACAATGAACTCTTTCTTTGACGAGATAGCGAAGCAGCCACGCCATCCTGAGTTGCCGGTCGGTCCGCCGGCGCCGCCCACCACCAGTGGGTCGGCGGCGCCGACAAACGGTTACGGCAGGGGCTGCCTCACTGCTCGGTGAGGTCGAATCCGATGTACTCGGCGGCGTCCTCGGGGCTGGCGAACAGCAGGGTCTTGTCGTCGAGGTGGACCATGCGCCCGTAGTGGGTGGAGCTGATCTCCTCGAAGATGGAGCCGTCGAACTCCTGACCCAGGGCGTCGGTGAGTTCCTCGTAGTCGAAGTTCAGCAGCTTCTGGCCGTCGACGCGGATCATCGATGGGTACTCGGTCAGCTCGACACCGTCCTTGTCGCCCATCACTTCCGCGACGACACGGCCGATCGGGGTGTTCATCAGGGTGACGCCGCACATGTTGGAGAACTCGGTGGTCGATCCGAATTGCATGCTCACTGGTCCAACTCCTTGGGGATGTCGAGCCCGAGGTCCTCGAGCAGGGAACGGAACTTCGCGGTGGCGGCGTCGAGACTGTCGGCGAAGGTGACGGCCTTGTCGGCCGGTTGCGACCAGATCGGTTGCAGCGCCCGGGCGGCGTCGAGGCACCGGGGCACCCAGGTGGCCATCCAGGTGCCGAACAGCTCCTTGTTCGCCTCCCCGTGCTCGGGGTCTCGGGTGAGCAACCGGAACAGGTTGCGGGTGTAGGCGAGGTCGCGGTCGTAGTCGTGCTCACCGGTGCCGACGATGGTGGGGGTGATGTAGTCGCCGTTGCCGGCGGCGATCTGCATGACCAGTTCGGTGCGGAACAGCGAACCGACCAGCTGTTCGAAGACGATGTTGGAGCCGAACAGGAGCTCACACCAATCCGGAACCGCGGTCAGGCGCTCGACGACCTCACGGGTGGGCTGCCACTCGGGCGCGGACTGCCAGACCTCCTTGTGCGCGGCGCCGTCGAAGTCCTCGGTGGCCTCGGACAGGTCCAGGTTGAACAGCGCCAGGTCCTGGGCGAAGCGCATCTTGTGGGCGGCGTTCACCGCGACGGCGGTGTTGATCATGTTGGTCGGGCAGGACCGCTGGATGGAGGTGAACACGTGCAGCGCCAGCCCGTTCTCGGCGTGCATCCACGCACCCAGGTTGCGGGAGATGAACGTCAGCCACGGGGTGTTCCAGCCGTCGTAGACCCGGGCGCGTTTGGCGTTGGACAGGCACAGTTCGACCTGGTGGACGACCTTGGAGTTGTTGCGGAAGATCGTCTGGTCCCATTCCTCGTTCGGGTCGAGGAAGGCGTGCCAGTTCGACGACTTCGCGGCCGTCCAGTCCTTCGGGTAGCCGCCGGGGCCGTCACCGAAGCCGTAGATCCAGCCCTGGGACAGGTGGCGGTCGGGGTCGGGTTGGACGTCGACGGTCACGTCCTCGTACATCGTCGACCGTTTCTTGGCCGGCGTGTAGTAGTTGAAGGTGCGGCTTCGGGAGCTGGGGAACTCCAGCGCGCCGGCTTCGGAGTCGGTGAATTCGATCTTCGGGAAGCTGCGCTGCTTGGTCCCGGGGGTTGCGGTCATCTCGTTTCGGTTCCTGTCGATAAAGGAGGAAGGTGGAATTCCTGCGGTGACTACTCGAAGGCCGGGCTGGTGAACTTGTCGTAGAAGACTTGGTCGTGCGGGGCGCCATTGGCGTCGAGCAAGGCCAGAGCGGCATCCACCATCGGCGGTGGCCCACAGAG
>NZ_WXYH01000170.1:0-2919 GCF_009872365.1 Rhodococcus sp. T7 | reverse complement strand
ATGGTTATGCGGGTGATCGTCAAGAGGCCGCGTCCCCGTCGAGGCGGTCGAGTAGGCCGTCGAAGATCTTCTGTCGACCGACTTGCCCCTTGGCGGCGGCGTCGTCGCGCTGGCGTTGCAGCGTGGGCCGGAATTCGATGGTGGTGACGAAGAAGGTGCAGGATTCGCAGATCGACTCGAAGTGGCAGTCCAGTTCGACCGGGCGTGCGCAGTAGCCGTTGCCGAGCATGCGGCGGTGGGCTTCGCGTCGCAGCTTGGCCATCTCGCTCCCCTCGGCGTCCGCGGGCAGCTGCCGGTGCTGGTCGTAGAGTGCTTCGACTTTCTGTGTGACAGCGAAGTATTCGTCGGCGACGGTGCGGTCGGCGATGCGGGCATAGACGAGGGTCATGGACATGGATTTGTGTCCGAGCAGGGCAGCTATCGCTTCCAGCGACATGCCGCGGTTGATGGCCTGGGTCGCCAGGGTGTGTCGGAGTTGATGAGGGGTGACGTGCCCGATCCCGGCCTCGGCGGCGACCGAGTGCAGTGCGGTGGCGAGTCGGGATGGTCGGATGCGTCGGCCGCGTTCGAGGAACAGCAGCTTCGAGCGGGCAATGTCGCCTCGTTGGGTCATCCAGTCGTCGAGCAACGTCTTCAGGTGCGGGTGCAGGGGGATGTAGCGGTCGGTGTGCAGCTTGCCGAGTGGGACGCGCAGCCAGTAGGACGATCCGATCTGCACGACGGCGTCGGTGGTGAGGGCGAGCAGTTCGCCTTGCCGCATTCCGGTACGGGCGAGCAGTTCTATCGCGGTGCGGGTGAACGGATCCGGGTGGGCCCGGACAGCGGTGAGCAGTTTCGCCGAGGCGGCGTCGTCGATGAACCTGGGCAGCGGGTCGTCCTTGATCGGCAGGTCGGACCGCAGGACCGGGACGCGGGGTGGGCGGTCGGCGATGTCGAGTTCGTCGAGTCGGGCGAAAAACGCTGCGAGCGTTCCCAGGCGCGTGCGAATGGTCTGGTTGGCCAGCGAGGGTCCGCGGTTGCCGGTCCGGGTGGCCAGCCAGGTCTTGTAGGCCTGGACGTGGTTGCGGCGTACGTCGGCGACGCAGCGGATGTCGGGGTGGTGCTCGATCAGGTAGCCGGCGAAGATGCGTAACGACTTCTCGACACTGGCAATCGAATTGGGTCGGAGCCGCACCCCCATCTGGTCGAGATAGTCGCGCAGGGTGATCGCGAGCAGGGGCGCGTGTTCGGTGATGTGGCGCCATTGTGCGTCGCGACGACCGACGCGGCCGTTGCTGCGTGTGGGCAGCCGGTCGATGAGCCCGAGGTGGAACAGGACTGCCTGCATGCCGAACACGTTGGCGGTCAGGTTGCGCAGGCTGCGGTTGCCGGCTCGGTCTGCCGCCGATCGCAACTGCTGCACCGCATCGTCGATCTGCGCATCACCGACGCGGTTGGCTGCGGTCGCGGTCAGTGCTGCGATGAGCAGTAGCGCGCTCCACTGCCGCCTGGCAAGCACGACCGAGTAGCCCAATTCCTTGCTCATATCCGCGAATTCGATCGACAGTGCGGCGTGCACGCGGTCACCGATCGAGGCGAGATTGCCGCGGCACCCGAGCAGGTAGTCCGGGCTCGGCCGAACCCGGCCGGTGACGATGAGCCACGCGACGAACCGGCCGCACTCCGGCTCGGCGGCGAGCTGATCGACCAGCGATGCCCGCTGCCAGTCCGCCGGGTCGCCGAAGCGGGCGAAGAATGCGCGGGCCTGCCTGCGCCGCGTGGTTGCACTGGAATCCGTTTCGCTGGTGAATTCCGCAACGAGGTCGGGCTCGCCGGGGAGTTCGGGGGCGGTCACCGCGTGCCCTCGGTGGTCGGGATGTCCAGCGCTGTCAGGGCGCGTCGGTACTCCTCGTCGAGCCAGCCGTTGGCCAGATGGAGGTAGATGCGGGTCGATTCGATGGACCGGTGTCCGGCCTGGGCCTGGACCGCTTCGAGTGCCATCCCGGCCTCGCGCAGCCTGGTCAGGCAGGTGTGCCGCAGTTGATGGCAGGTGAATGCGACGCCCGACCGGCGCCGCAGGCCGCGGATGATCTCCTCCAGCCCGGCTGCCGACAGCGGCTTACCGCGGTTTGGTCCTTTGAGCACCAGAAACACTCGATTCGTGTCGGTGTCGGGGCGCTCCGCATCGAGGTAGCGGGCCAGGGTCTGGAAGAACCGTGCGGAGACCGGCACGATGCGCTGGTGACCGCCCTTCCCGTCGGCGATGAACACGCGTTTCTCGCCGACCCGGATGTCCTCGAGGGTGAGACCGAGCACCTCGCTGCGACGCAGGGCGCCCAGCAGCATCGCCTCGATCATCGCGGTGTCGCGGTGGGTGCGCAGTGCCGCAATGACCGCGTCGACGTCGCCGGGGCTCAGCACCCGCGGCAATGTGCGCGGGGTGCGCAGCAACGGCACCGTGCGGGTGCGCGTTCCCGCCCGGCGGGTGGACAACCCGCGCGGCACCGGGTTCTGCTTGATACCGGCGTCGCCGCGCACGATCAAGTACTCGAACAGTCCCGATACCGACGTCAATCGTCGCTTCACAGTCCGCGCCGATAGCCCGGCCTCGCCGTCCTCCAGGCGGACGACGCCAGGTCCGCGCCGCGGGGTGCGCTGCGCCTCGATGAAGGCGAGCACGTCGCGGCGGGTCACCGCGTTCGGGTCCTTCCCTACGACACCGAAGAACACCTTCAGATCGAACGCGGTGGCCAACAGGGTGTTGCGCCGCGCCCGGGTCGCCACGAACCGCAGGTAGTCGTCAACGTCGGGGTGGCCGATCGACACACCAGCGTCCTCGGACGATCGAACCAAGCAGGGATCCCACTGCATCGTGCACTCCTCGTCAGGGTCAGAGTCGGCGCCGGGTCGAGCCGGCTGGATCACCTACATATTCATGGA
>NZ_WXYH01000169.1:0-2934 GCF_009872365.1 Rhodococcus sp. T7 | reverse complement strand
TAACGTGCAGTCACGCTTTCCCGTACATTGGAATTTATTTCTCCACGCTCTCTCCACTCACTCCCTTCACAACTCTTTCCCTAGCCGACGCCATCCTGATCTGCCGCCCACCCCGCCTCGGCCGCGCGCGCTACCCACACCCGTAACCTCGTGGATCACGCGAATGCACGCGAGAAACATAGGTGCAGACCGACGCCCGAAGAAGACACCCAGGCCGAAGCCCGAACCCGGTCCCCTGGGCATGGGCGCGCGGGTGCTGGTGCGCCGGCCGTCCGGAGCGGACCAGACCGGTCGGATCGTCGAGGACCGAGCTGACCGATACCGAGGAGCGCGGGCACGCCTGGGCGCCGGTGCGCCGGTTGGCGGTCGCCCTCTACGACGTGCGCCTGGTCTTCGCCGACACCGACGACCTGACCGCCGATCCGAGTACCCGTGTCGGCACCGCGGCACGACCCCACCACCGGCGCCCGGCGCCCCATCACAGCCGCGCGAGGGCGAAACCGTCTCCGCGAAACCACCACGGAAGGGCGCGCGGCGACCTGCCGCTCGTCGCGCAGCCCGCGGTCAACGTCCACATCGCGCGCCGTCACATCGAAATCCCGTCGGCAGAAACCCAGCTGACCGCCGCCCCAACATCGGCGGCTCGAAAGCCGCACACCCGGCCACAGGGAACCTGCCTAAAACAACTACGGCGCTGGGGGTGCAGGCGCCTTGTGCATCATCACCGCAGCGACCGCCCGGGCCAGCTCCGGATCGGCCACGCCACCGGTCCGGGCGACGAATGTGGTGCGGGCCGTGGCCACCGGATCCTGATGCTGGTCGATGATCAGGTTCCTGGTGACGATGATGTCGGTGCCGCCCATCTGCCGGAATGACTCCAAACAGATATCGCAGTCCAACCGGTCCCCGACCCGCACCGGCCGATGCAGAGTCAGCTGCTGATCGGTGTGCATCATCTGGCTCAGGCCGTAGCCGACCAGAACTCGCACGAACAGTTCCTCGATCGCAAGCGATCCCAAGATGCTGACGAACGTGATCGGTGCGATCAGCCCGTCGTATCCGAGCTGGTGGGCGGCGTCTTCTCGGTAATGGGCGGGATGCGAATCCTGCACGGCCCGGGCATATTCGCGGATCTTCTCCCGGCCGACCTCGTAGCCGGTGACCCGGTGATGGCGGCCGATCAGCCCCGCCATCAGGGCCGCGATCTCGGTTGCCTCGTACACGGTGTCACCCATATCGGTTCACGGTACCGACGAAACTGCGTCGCCTGGTCGACCTGGGGGATATTGCCCGGCGCATGGGGTCAGATCGTTCAACGGACGAGCAGGCACACCGCGGGGACCGGCGCAGCCACTCGCCCGCAGATGAAGACGTGGTCGATTCCAGTGAAGTCCAGGGCCCCCGCCCTCTTGTCGATCGCCAGCCACTGGGATGCGTCGAACCGGGTCAGCGTCTCCTCGGGCAGGCTCGCGAAGGAGTCATCGACATCCACTTCCGCGCCGCATCCCCGACGTACCGACCGGGCCCGGAGTCAGCATCATCCGCATCAAAGTTCTGTCAGATCGCGCCAGAGGGTGGACCGGCTGCGTGCGATCGATGATCCGAGTCTGACGGATCCTCGCAAAGCACTGACCTCGAGGTTTTCTAGAGTTGCCCGCGCGGCGAGGATGCCCTGCTTCCGCCGGCTATGAACGGATTGTCGACTGCCCCCGCCGCGGAAAGTTCGGTAACAGGCGCGAGCAAAGCAGCGATATAACAAAGCTAACCCCCGAGTTGAGAAGGATGTAGTCGAACGCGGACGTTACGGCGCTCTGTCCGCGCTGCAATTATCGGAACCCCGAACCCCGGGCCGCCACGACCCCTGCCCCGCATGAGGCGTCGTCGCCCCACGACCCCCGGTCGCATGCGAAGGGATCCTTTCCGTTGGATTCTGCAATGCCACTCAACCATCCCGCTCTCGACATGGACGCCTTCCCCCTGTCGTCGGCGCAGCGCGGGATGTGGCTCGCGCAACGGTTGGCACCCGACGTCGCACTCTGCATCGCCCAGTACGTCGAATTGCACGGGCCCCTCGACCTCGAGCTTCTGAATGAGGCGTCGTTGGCGGCGGGGCGGGAGTTCCAGTCCACCTTCCTGAGGATCTTCGAGGTGGACGGTGAGCCGTTCCAGGTGGTCGATCCCACCATCGAGTTGTCCACGGAACTCGTCGACTTCCGCACCGCGAACGACCCGGTCGGGGCGGCTCACGCGTGGATGGACGGTGAGTACACGAGCCCGATCGACCTCAGGCGGGATATGTTGGCAAGGTCCGCGGTGCTGCAGGTCGGCGAGCAGGACTATTTGTGGTACAGCCGAATTCATCACGTCGCGCTCGACGGGTATGGGGCGATGACACTCGTGAACCGGATCGCCACGCTGTACACAGCCGCGACGGAGGGGCGTTCGCCCGAACCCAACCGCGCGGCAGATCTGCGAACCCTGTACGCGATCGATCAGGGATATCGGGCGTCGCACCGGTTCGAGTCCGACCACACTTACTGGGCCGAGCGGGTCGCCGAGATGCCCGCGGGCGCGAGTTTGTCGCCGGTCGTCGCTCCTGCGGTGGCGAAGAGCGCCCTCGTGACCTCGGCGCTGTCCGACGAGGCGGCCAGTAGACTCGCCCGTTCCGACGACGTGTTCGATGCCCCCGCCGCTGCGGTGGTCGTCTCGGCATTCGGTTCCTATCTTGCGCGCATGACCGGCAGCGACGAGGTACTCGTCAACCTGCCTGTCTCGGCCCGGACGACAGTGATGCTGCGCCGCTCCGGGGGAATGCTGGTCACCGTCGCGCCGCTGCGGGTGAGCACACGATCCGACGACACTCTCGCCAACTTGATCCAGCGGGTGCGGTGGGAGGTGACGGGCGCACTGCGCCATCAGCGGTACACCCTCGAG
>NZ_WXYH01000017.1:0-25306 GCF_009872365.1 Rhodococcus sp. T7 | reverse complement strand
ACGCCGTCTTCTGCTCGATCATCGCCCAGTGCCCGCAGTTCGGGAATACGTGCAGTTCCGCCCGCGGGATCGACCGCATCGGGAGGATCGCCATGTCCAGCGGGCTGACCCGGTCGTCGCGACCCCACGTGAGCAGCGTCGGCGCCGTCACCTTGTGCAGCTGGGCCCAGTACGGGGTCGCGTCGGACGCGAGTGCCGCCTTGGCGCCGGCCTCGAACGCGGCCTTGCTGTACATCTTGCGGGCGCTGGCGAGGGTCTCGGGGTCGGTGGCCTGCGTCCAGCGTTCCTCGATCAGTTCCTCGGTGACCATGGCGGGGTCGAACACCATCGAGTGCAACCACGCGATCAGTCGTTCCCGGGTGGGGTCGTCGGTGAATTCCATCAGGAGGTTGATGCCCTCGCCGGGACCGGGGCTGAAGAGGTTCCTGCCGATGCCGCCGATGGTGATCAGCTTGGCGACGCGGTCCGGGTGCGCGATGGCGAACTGGGTGCCGACGATGCCGCCCATCGAGTTTCCGAGCACCGCCACCTCGTCGAGTCCGAGCCCGTCGAGGAAACGGAGCACCGCGTCGCCCGCGGTGAGCATCGGGTGGCCACCGAAGTCGTCGCTGACCCCGAATCCCGGGAACTCCAGGATGAAGGTGCGGAAGTGCTCGGCGAAGACGCCGAGGTTGCCGCGGAAGTTGCGCCACCCCGTCACGCCGGGGCCGGAGCCGTGCAGCAGCAGAAGAGGCGGACCGTCGCCGGCCTCGTGGTAGCGAAGCACGCCGAGGTCGGTCTTCAGCTCCTTCAGGGTGCCCTCGTAACTCGAGTCAGTCGTCATGGTCGATCACGTTGCCAGCGTGGTCCCGGCTCGGACAGGAGCGATCCCGGTCAGCGAGACACCACCCCTCCCGGGCATGGTCCGGGCGGGGACTTCCACTGACCGAGACGGCATCTCGTGGCCTTTCGGAGGCGTCCCTAGCCTCGGGATCGATCGCCGAATCGGTCGGCGACGCAGAGCAATCGGAGGCGGTCTGATGGCAACCGAACCGGCCGGCAACAAGCCCGCGGCACACCCGCACGCACCGTCACCGGACGAGATGCGCCGGGCCCTCGGACAATTCGCCAGCGGCGTGACGGTGGTGACGGGGCTCGACACGGAGGGCCCGGTGGGTTTCACGTGCCAGTCGTTCGCGTCGGTGTCGCTGGAGCCGCCGCTGATCCTGTTCTGCGCCGATCACCGCGGGCGGGCGTGGCCACGCATCCGGCGGTCGGGGCGGTTCACGATCAACGTGCTGCGCGAGGACCAGACGGACCTCTGTGCCCGGTTCGGTTCGAGCCGGGGTGCCAAGTTCGACGGGCTCGCGTGGGAGCCGTCGCGGTGGTCGACGCCGTCGCTGCCGGGGGTCCTGGTGCGTGTGCATGCAGACGTGCAGTCGGTGCACACGGCCGGCGATCACGACGTCGTGATCGGACGCGTCCGGGAACTCGAATCGGTCTGCGAGGAGCGTCCGATGGTGTTCTTCCGGGGCGGTTTCGGTCTCGATGCCGCTCCGCTGCCCGTGCGTGCGTAACGAGTCCAGGGACTCGTCAACCGCGCACGGGCGTCAGAGCCACTGGCCCGACTGCACCGCGAGGAGCTGGTCGAGGGTCTCGGTCGACCACGAGCTGTCCCGGATCTCCGGGGTCCGGCGGCCGCGACGGGGCGTTCCCAGTTCGGGGTGCAGCGTCCGGGTGACTTCCCGGGCGGCGTCGACGACGAGCGGGGCGACGCGCTCGAGTTGGACGGTGCGCGCATCACCGCACAGCGAGATGCCGGCCACCGGTCCGTCGGCGCTGCGGACCGCGACGCCGACGCACCCGATTCCGCGCACCGCCTCACCGCGCTCGAAGGCGAGCCCGCGGCGCTGCCGGATCCGGTTGAGCTCCTGGTGCAGCGTGGACAGTTCGGTGATCGTGCGGTCCGTGCTCCGGCTGAGCCGCGGCCCGTACATTCCGTCCACCTGCTCCGGGTCGACCCACGCGAGCATCGCCTTGCCACCCGCCGTCGTGTAGGCGGGCACGCGCCCGCCCACCCGGGACGGCAGGGTCGCGGCCATCCGCCCGCCCACCTTGTCCAGGTACACGCTCTCCGCGCCGTCCAGCACGGCCAGGTGCACGACCATCCCGGTCTGCATGTGCAGCTCGTGCAGCAGCGGGGCCGCCGCGGCCCGGACCTGGCTGTGCCCGTTGTCGCCGCCGCCGAGTCCCATCGCCCGCCGTCCGAGGCAGTAGCCGAAGCTGGCGTGGTCGACCCAGTCGAGCCGGACGAGCTGGTCGAGGATGCGGTGCACCGTGGACCGCGGCAGCCGGGTGCGGCACGCCACCTCTTCGAGCGTCAGGCGCGACGTCCGGCCGTCGAACGCGTCGAGGATGAGCGTCATCCGTTCCACCATCGACGGCGGCAGATCCTTCTTCGCAGCGGGTACCGACAGTGCATCATCCGAATCGACGACAGTCATCGACGCCTCCAAATATCCTGGTCACACGCATGCGTCCGACAAAAACTGAAATGAATTCTTAAAATACTAACAGCCGCGCCCGCCGCGGGGAAGGAATCGGACAACCACCGCGCCCGGTCACCGGGAATGCCCGCGCACCCCGCGGGGTGCCTCCACTACAACGGTGACGACAGACGACCCCGAGAGCGGAGTTACGAACTGATGCACATAGGAATCGCGCCGCCCATCGTCATCGCGCACCCCGCAGTCCGCGCGGACTGGGAACGCGGCGCCGGCATCGCGGAGTTGACCGCGATCGCCCGGACCGCCGACCGCCTCGGCTACCACCACCTCACCTGCAGCGAGCACGTCGCCATCCCCACCGACGTCGCCGTCGAACGCGGCGGCACCTACTGGGACCCGCTCGCGACTCTCGGGTTCCTCGCCGCCCACACGACGACCATCCGCCTCGCCACGCAGGTCCTGGTGCTCGGCTATCACCACCCCCTCGAGATCGCCAAGCGCTACGGCACGCTCGACGTCGTCAGCGGCGGCCGGCTCGTACTGGGGCTGGGCGTGGGCAGCCTGCGCGAGGAATTCGACCTGCTCGGCGCGCCTTTCGACGACCGGGGTGCCCGCGCCGACGACGCCCTCGCCGCACTGCGCGCGTCCCTGTCGCAACCCCGGCCCGAGTACCACGGCCCGTTCTACGACTTCGACGGCGTCGTCGTCGAACCGCACGCCGTCCAGCCGCGAGTCCCGCTGTGGATCGGGGGACGCACACTGCGGTCCCTGCGCCGCGCGACGACGCTCGGCGACGGCTGGGTGCCGTTCGGTCTGTCGCTCGACGAATTGTGCGCGCTGCTCGCGCGGGTCGACGTCCCCGAGAATTTCGAGGTGGTCCTCAGCGCAGGCGCCCCGCTCGATCCGATCGGCTCCCCCGACACCGTGGCCCGCTCCCTCGAAAAACGTCGTGAGGCCGGCACCACCGTCGTCAGCGCCACCCTCGCGTCCACCAGCGCTACCCACTACTGCGAGCAACTGGAGGCCCTCCGGCAGCTGGGCGACACCCTCGGCCTCTCCTTCCGCACCACGACCGAAGACAGGATCCGCCCATGACCGGCACCGAAGAACTCCTCCGCACACTCGCCGAACGCGTCACCGCCCTCGAGGACAAACTCGCCATCCTCGAGCTGATGACCGCCTACGGCCCCGCCATCGACAGCGGGTCGGCCGACGCCGTCGCGCGTCTGTGGACCGAGGACGGCGTGTACGACGTGGACACCGGGGTAATGCGCGGGCATGCGGCCATCACGGCGATGGTGCAGTCGCAGGCGCATCAGGGCTGGATCGGCGGTGGCTGCGCGCACATGCTCGAGCCCGGGCACGTGCGCGTCGACGGCGACACCGCGGTGGCGACGTGCAAGTCGCAGTTGATCATTCACGACGACGCCGGGTTCCGGGTTCACCGGATCACCGCAAACCGGTGGGAGCTCGCCAAGATCGACGGCGAGTGGAAGGTGACCCGCCGCGTCAATCGGCTTCTCGACGGCCGTGAGGAGGCGCGCACCCTGCTGGCCGCGGGGGTGCGCCACTGAGCACGGCTTCGGCTGCACGGAAACGAGGCCCGCAGGTGCTGCGGGCCTCGTCCTCGTGCGGCGGGCGACGGTCAGGCGACCATCTCCGACTTGGCCACGGCCGTGTCGGCCGGGCGCTCGATCTTGTTGCGGGTGAGGAGAAGTCCCATCACCGCGGCCAGCAGTCCGGAGACCGCCAGCGTGAAGAAGGCGTAGACGAATCCCTTCTCGGAGTACTGCGCGGCGCGGCCCACCAGCACGACACCGGGGATCGCGACGATGGCGATCATCATCTGGCTGCCGATCGCACTGCCCAGCGAACCGGACAGGTTCAGCATCCCGCCGGCGATCCCCTGCGTCTGCGCGGGCACGGTGCGCATGATGAGGTTCGGCAACGTCGCCGACGCGGAACCGAGCCCGAGGCCGATCACCAACTGCCCGAACATCATCTGGACGGTCGAGTCGTGGAGGGTGGCGAGCAGGACCGACCCGAGCGACAGGGCGGCGCCACCGAACACCAGAACCGGCGCGGGGCCGATGCGCCGGGTGAAGTACCCGCCGACGGGACCGGCGATCATCGACATGATGCCGGTGGGGACGGTGTAGACGGCCACGGCGAGGGCGGTGACACCGAATCCGTAGCCGAGACCGAGGCCGGGATCGGTCATCACGAACATCGGGATGAGCATCGAATGGCTGACCAGGACGAACTGGACGAAACCGCTGGCCGCCAGGGTTTTCGCGACGGGGCCGTGCCGGAGCATCTGCAGGTCGATGAGCGGCTCCTTCGGCGTGCGTTCGTAGACCAGCCATCCGGCGAGAACGGCGAGACCGCCGCCCACGCACAGAAGTGTCTGCGGGTCCGTGTATCCCCAGGTGGCGGCCTTGCCGATGCCGAACAGCAGCACGAAGGCGCCGAGTCCGAGGATGACCGCACCGAGCACGTCGAGCTTCGACTTCGTGCGCAGGGTGGTCTCGGGCACGAAGACCGCGACCGCGATGCCGACGACCGCCACGTGGGCAAGTTGCGCCCAGAACACGCCGGTGTAGCCGAAGTGGTCGATGAGATAGCCGCCGATGATCGGGCCGAGGATGGTGCTCGCCCCCATACCCGTGGCGACGAATCCCACCGCCACGGGAATCATCGACGGCGGCAGGATGTCGCGGATCAGCCCGTAGGCGAGCACGAGGATCGCCATGCCGGCACCCTGGAGGCCGCGGCCCACGAGGAACAGTTCGAACGTGGGGGCCAGCGCTGCGAGGAGCGATCCGGCGCCGAATACCGCGGCCGACACGAGCATCATCCGCTTCTTGCCGTAGATGTCGCCGAGTTTGCCGACCAGCGGAGTCGAGGCGGCGAGCATAAGCGTGACGATCGTGATCACCCAGCCGACGTTCGCGGTGCCGAAGTGTTTCGCGATCTCCGGCAGCGCCGGGGTGACGAAGTTGTAGGCGAGTGGGATGACCTCGACCAGGAGGATGATCAGGGCCAGGAGGGCGAACGACTTCCCGCGTGAGAGCGGTGCGCGCTCCGCCTCACCTGGGGACAGGGGCATGTTATGCATATGTGGCTCCGGGGGATTCGAGTGGATCAGCACGCCCAACCTGGCATGGCGCCCAGTGACGCCGACCACAGTTCCCACTCACCGAGACCTGCCCGCAGCCGGTGCACGGTGACGCAAAGCGGCGACAGTAGTAGAAAACATTCCTGCACAATATTTCGCCAACATAGTGACTGATCAGTAGTTCATGCGATACAACTAGAATGAAATCTAGTTTTCTCTTCGCGGATCAGGAGTTCCCATGACGGAATCACTCAGCCTCACCGGACGCACCGCCGTCGTCACCGGCGCCGGCGCAGGCCTCGGCCGGGCCGAGGCCCTCGCACTCGCGGCCGCCGGAGCCGCGGTCGTCGTCAACGACATGGGCGACGGTGCGCACGAAGTCGCCTCGGAGATCACTGCGGCCGGCGGCCGGGCCGTCGCCGTCACCGGTGACGTCTCAGACTGGGCGCTCGGCGCACGCCTCGTCGACGAGGCCGTCAGCGCGTTCGGATCGATGGACATCCTCGTCAACAACGCCGGAATCCTGCGCGACAAGATGATTTTCAACCTCACCGAATCCGACTGGGACGACGTCATCCGCGTCCACCTCAAGGGCCACGCCGCCACGTCCCGCGCCGCGGCCGTGCACTGGCGCGCGGCGAGCAAGGCCGCCGGCGGTCCGGTGTACGGGCGGGTCGTCAACACGTCGTCGGAGGCGTTCCTGTTCGGATCGGCGGGACAGCCGAACTACTCGGCCGCGAAGGCCGGGATCACGGCGCTCACACTGTCGACGGCACAAGGACTGTCCCGTTACGGGGTGCGGGCCAATGCGATCTGCCCGCGCGCCAGGACGGCCATGACCGCCGACGCGTTCGGCGAGAACCCGGGCGAGACGGGCCTCGACCCCCTGTCCCCCGAACGGGTCGCCACCCTCGTCCACTACCTGGCCTCCCCCGCCGCCGACGAGATCACCGGGCAGGTGTTCGTCGTCTACGGCAAGATGGTCGCGCTCATGGAGGCACCGAAGGTCGAGAACCGCTTCGACGCAGCGGGTTCCGCGTTCTCAGCCGAGGAGCTCGACGGCCTCCTCACACCGTATTTCGCCGGTCGCGGACCGTACGAGAACTACGCGGCGTTCAGCGTCGCCGAACTGGAGAAGGCCGCGCTCGCGACCGGCGACCTCGCCGGTGCCTGAGCCGCGATCACAGAAGGAGCACACGATGAGGCTGCACGGTAAGACGGCGATCGTGACCGGCGGCGCCGGCGGCATCGGACGGGCCGTCACGACGGTGTTCGTCCGCGAGGGCGCGAACGTCCTGTTCGTCGATATTGACGACGAACGCGGCCGGGAACTCGAGCAGGAACTGGGACCGACCACCCGTTTCCTGAACGCCGACATCTCCCGGCGCGAGTCCGCCGAGCAGATCCGGGACGCCGCGGTCGCAGCGTTCGGATCGGTGGACGTGCTGGTCAACAACGCCCACGCGTCGCGGCAGGCGTTGCTGATCGACCACACCCAGGAGATGTTCGACCTCTCGTTCCGGACCGGGTTCTATCCCGTGGTGCACCTGATGCAGGCCTGTTACGAGCAGTTGAAGGCGGCGAACGGTTCGGTGATCAACTTCGCGTCCGGGTCCGGACTCGACGGGATGCCGACCCAGACGTCGTACGCCGCCGCGAAAGAAGCGATTCGCGGGGTGAGCCGGGTGGCGGCCAACGAATGGGCGGCCGATCAGATCCGGGTCAACGTGATCTGCCCGTTCGCCGCGACCGAGGGCGTCCTCGCCTGGCAGGAACGGTTCCCCGACCGCGCCGCCGCGTCCGTCGCGAAGGTTCCGCTGCAGCGCATCGGCGACCCCGAGACCGACATCGCGCCCGTCGCCGTGTTCCTCGCGTCCGACGATTCCCGATACATGACCGGCCAGACACTGATGGCGGACGGCGGCAGCATCAAGCTGCGCTGATCCGCCCGGACAGGAGAGAAGACGATGAACGAATTCCAGGGCCGAGTCGCCCTGATCACCGGCGGTGCCCGCGGCCAGGGACGCAGCCACGCGGTCGCACTGGCGGAACGCGGGGCAGACATCGTGCTGTGCGACCGCTGCGAGGACAGCCCGGCGGTGAACTACCCCCTCGCCACCGCCGCCGACCTCGACGAGACCGCCGAACTGGTGCGCGCCGCCGGCCGCCGGTGCCTCACCACCAAGGCGGACACCGCCGACCGGGCCGCGATGGACGCACTCGTCGCGGAGGCGGAGTCCGAGTTCGGGCGAATCGACATCGCGGTCGCGAATGCCGGCGTCTCCGTGGCCGCCCCGGTGCAGTCGCTCACGCAGGAACAGTGGTCGGAGGCGATCGGTTCCAACCTCACCGGCGTCTTCAACACGGTAGGGGCGGTGGCACCCGGCATGATCCGGCGGGGATACGGCCGGATCGTCACCATCTCGTCGATGCTGGGCCGCGCCGGCAGCACCAACATGGCGGCGTACGCGGCGTCGAAGTGGGGCGTCATCGGACTCACCAAGAGCGCGGCGCTCGATCTCGCTCCGCACGGCATCACCGTGAACGCGATTGCGCCGGGCAATATCTCGACACCGATGATCCACAACGACGCCCTCTACCGGATGATGCGTCCCGATCTGGAGGCACCCGCCGCGGAGGATGTGGAACCGGTGTTCCGCAGCCTGCACGCCCAGCCCGTGCCGTGGCTGGACGCCGCCGAGATCACCCGCGTCGTGCTGTTCCTCGGCGCCGAGGCCAGCGCGCACATCAGCGGCATCGTCCTCCCCGTCGACGCGGGTACTGCCGCCCGCGGCCTGTGAGTACTTATTAACCGCCCGACGTTGACAAGTACTCACGGGTGCAGGTTGATCAAGGCTTTGACCATGTCCGTTTCGGCGCTAGTCTGAACCCATGCCCGAGGAGACGACCGACCAGAGCACTTTGGACTTCCTGTCCTTCATGGACTTCGCGGTGGGCAAAACCGTAGACGAGTTGCCCGAGGTCGATCCGGTGTCGATGCGACTGGTGCTCGCGCTGCACCGGGTGACGAGCGCCCTCGTCTACGACCTCGAGGCGACGGTCCACCGGCCGAGCGGGTGGAGCTGGCCGGGGTTCCGGGTGCTGTTCGTGTTGTGGCTCGCCGGACCATGCGAGGCCAAGCGGGTGGCGTCGCTGTCCGGGATGAGCAGGTCTGCGGTGTCGGCCCTGGTGAACACGCTCGAGCGCGACGGGCTCGTGACCCGGCGACCGTCGGCCGGCGACCGCCGGGCGGTCGACCTCGAGCTGACGGACGCCGGGCGCGAGGCCATCGTCAGCACGTACTCGGCGCACAACAAGCGCGAGCAGACGTGGACCGAGACGCTGACACCGTCGGAGCGGGTCGTCCTGATCGGGTTGCTGGAGAAGATGGCGTCGGGCACCGCCGCCCGCGAAGCCGTCAAACGCAGCTAGCCGTGGCGAGCAGGTGATGGCCGTGAGCAGCCCCGGGGAACAGCGTCTCGTCTCGTTCGACGAGTTCCGCGAGTCGGTGAGCGACGCGTTCGTCCCCCTCGAGATGACGTCGGCGGACCACGACGACTTCCGCGGCGTGGTGCGCGGCGCGACGGTCGGGGCGGTCCGGATCAGCGAGGTCACGGCCGCCCCGCACGTCATTCGGCGCACGCCGCGGACGATCCGCGCCGCCAACCCCGACTACTTCAAACTCGGATTGCAGGTGGGCGGCTGCTGCGTCCTCACCCAGGACGGCCGGGAAGCCGCGCTCACCCCGGGCGACTTCGCGATCTACGACACGACCCGCCCGTATCAGCTGTCGTTCGACGACCGGTTCCGGATGCTGGTCGTGATGTTCCCCCGGCATCTCCTGCGCGTGCCGTCCGACGGCATCGCCCAGCTCACCGCGCGCCGGGTGTCGGGCAGGCAGGGGCTCGGCGCCGTCGTCACGCCCCTGTTGCGCGGGCTCGGCGAGCAGATCGCCGACGCCTCCCCTACCGTCGCGCTGCATCTCGGCGACGCCGTCCTCGACCTCGTCGCGGCGGCGTTCGCGGAGCAACTCCACCTCGCCGACGGGCTGATTCCGCGGTCGCGCGGGGACGAACTGCAGGCCCGGGTCACCGCGTTCATCGACGAGCGGCTCGCCGACCGGGAACTGGATCTGCAGTCGATTGCCGCCGCCCATCACATCTCGGTGCGGCACCTGCAGAAGATGTTCGAGGCCGAGGGCGTCACGGTGAGCGGATGGATTCGGCGCCGCCGCCTCGAGCAGTGCCGTCGGGATCTCGCCGACCCCCGGTACCGCGAGCTGACCGTCTCGGCCATCGGTGCCCGCTGGGGTTTCGCCGACGCCGCCCACTTCTCCCGGCTGTTCAAGGCCACCCACGGATCGACGCCCGGTACCTATCGCGCCGCGGCCGCCGCGCTCACGGAGCCGGAGCCTCGGATTCGATGATCTCCGCGATCTCGTCGACGTGGACGGGTCTGCGCCAACTGTCCCAGCCGACGTGGATCTGCCGCGGATGAACGACCGCGTCCAGTACGGCGGATTGGTGAGTGTGCCCGTGCAGCAACCAGTCTCCCCCGTCCTGCAGGCGGTATTTCACGCCCCGGTCTTCCTCGGTGTGGTCGCCGGTGTACGGGAAATGGGACAGCAGCACCGTCCGGCCGGCGATCTTCCGTCGCGCGAACAGCTGCACCGACGCGAATGTGTCCAGGAAGACCCGCTGCCTGAGGTGGCTGTTGCGATTCGCCATCGGGTGGCACGAGTCGTGATTGCCGGGGATCAGATGCAGCTCGACGTTCCGTTTCCGCGCGAACTCGTCCAGCGCGCGGAGCGCCCAGTCCTCGGCGGCCTTACCTCCGACGGTGACGTCGCCGAGTATCCACAGTTGATCCCCGCTCCCGACGGCGGCGCCCATCGCGTCGAGGATGGATTCGTCGTGCGCGTCGATCTCCGCGTCGAAGCCCCGGATCTCCACCAGCCGCTCGTGCCGAAGGTGTAGGTCGGACGTGAACCACACGGTCATGCCAGGAACCGCGACCGCAGCTCCGCGAAGAACGCTGCCGACAAACGTGTGAAATCGTCGGCGCTCACCCGAATGGGATCGCCGATCTCGAGCTTCAGAACGGACTTGCCGGGAACGTACGCGAGGACGTTGATGCCGCGCAGGACGCCGCCGTTGTTCATCAGCGAGTCGGCAATGATCTCGACTTCGTTGAGCGGGTTCGCGTCCTTACCCGTCACCGCCCGCACCCGGTGGACGAAGTAGCGGTCCAGCGCGAGGACCATGTTGCCGAAGAACAGGGGCTCGAAGTCCTCCAGTGCGGCGAAGACCTTCTTGCCAGTGACCTCGCCCGCGATCGCTCCCGTCAGCGACGTGTACGCGGCGAGTTGCTCCGCGATGGACGCCTCGGCGTGATCGATCTCGTCCTGCGTGTAGTTCTTCCGTCCGAGCACTTCGCCGTCTCCTTCTTATCACCGGGTGCCGGATCGACACGCTGAGAACTCCCAGACCAGCAGTGTTCCACCTTTCGCGTCCCAGCGGATCGGGGTTGGAGGTGCGATACTCCCGGGTGGCTCCTGGCTCGTATTCAAAACCGGCAACCGAGCAGTCCGGAAGGATGCACCGATGAAGGTCACGATCGCACGAACCGTAGGAATTGCCGCCGCAGTCACCGGCGTGGGTCTACTCGCCGCCCCCACGGCGTCCGCGGCACCCGAGGACATCACCGTCGACATCACCGACGACGGGAATGCGGTGGTCATGGAGGTCCGGTACGACGTCCCCGGCGCGGTGTTGTGCCTGATGAACGTCCTCCCCGAACGGGGAACCACGCCCGCCGCCGTCGTGGGCCCGACCGTCGTGATGGGCGGCGACGACGGCGAACTCCGGGCCACCGTCGATCCCGGCGAGTACACGGTGCAATGGTCCTGCTCGAGCATTCCATCTTTCGAGCAGTGGGGCACCGCTCCGCCGCTGACCAACGGCACCGAGGACCCCACCACCGTCACCGTCACCGACACGTCCGGACCGGGCGGCGGAGGCTCGTCGGGCAGCCCGTTCGGGAGCTGACGGCCCCCGCATACGTGAGCGGCAAAGCGTGTTCGAGCACTCTTTCGCACTCACGTATGCGGGACCGGCGAACTTCCTGGGGCGGGGGCGTAACGAAACCGGTGCGAGTGGGGATTGACAGTACGGAATCCCGCAACGGACAGGAACCCTCCGCCATGGCTACCGTCACGCACATCGATATCGCTCGCGCCCGCCGCTCCCGTCGGGTTCTCTTCATCGGAAACCCCACCCGGTACAAAGAGGTGTCGCACTGGGCGATGGTCAAGCAGTGGATGGTCGTCCACGGACTCGAGCCCGTCCGGAAGCTGGACGGCCCCGCGCTCTGCGCGATCGTCACCGAGGACGTCCTCGACGGAGTCGGCTCGCCCCAGGACGCGCAGGCCATTCAGAATGCCCGTGAACAGGGCATTACGGTGATCAGCGTGCACGACAGCACCCAGATCTGGCAGGCCACGGCCCGCGTCCGCGCGTCCATCGCGCGATCCGGGGGCGGCGCGCACTCGAGCCCGCACCACCAGGGAGCCTGAGAAAACCGGAGCCCGTCGTGGTCGATTGGGACGGCGAAGGCTACGCCGATGTCGGCGCACTGCAGCGCGCCGTCGCGGAACAGTCGATCGCCGAGCTCGACCTCGCCGGCACTGAACGGGTGCTGGACGTGGGGTGCGGCGACGGATTCGTCACACTCCGGATCGCCGAGCGACTCCCCGGCGGTTCGGTGGTCGGAGTGGACGCCTCCCCGCGGATGATCGCGAAGGCCGAGTCCCGGGCGGTGCCGGACGGCGCCCGCGCCGAGTTCCGTATCGCGGACGCTCGCGACCTTCCGTTCGACGACGAGTTCGACGTCGCGATGTCGTTCAACGCGCTGCACTGGGTTCCCGACCTGCAGGTCGCGTTGGCCGCGATCGCCCGCAGCGTCGTGGACGGTGGCCGGGTGATCGTCCAGATGGTGTGCGCCGGTCCACGGACCAGCGTCGAAGACGTGATGATGGCCGTCTCGGCCCGCCCACGGTGGGCGGAGTTCTTCACCGACTTCCCGGCGCCGTTCATCCACGTCGAGCCGGACACATTCCGCGGACTCGCGAGGGCGGCAGGACTCGACACCACGAACCTCGTCGTGCGGGACGTCGAGTGGGACTTCGGTTCCCGACAAGAATTCGTGCGGTGGTGCACCGTCGGGTCCACCGACTGGACCGCGCACCTCGACGACGCCGCCGTCCCCGAGTTCATGGACGACGTCGCACGCGAGTACGAGCAGATCTCCGGACGCCCGGGGTTGTTCCTGTTCACCCAGATGCGTGCCGAACTCGTCCGGGCGTCCTGACAGCCACGCGTCGGCTGTGGTGGGACCGTAGCTTCCTCGGTCAGGGACGGAGCCCCCGCGCCTACTCGAACCTTTTGTGAGGACTCTCAGCCTGTGCTCTTCGAATTGATCTCGGCGAGGCCCGTTCCGCTGAGTTGGGCACCGGTCAGGTCGGCGCCACTCAGGTCTGCACCGCTGAGGTCCGCTTCGGTCAGATTCGCGTCGCGCAGATCCGCGCCACGAAGATCTGGATATTCGAAATCCGCCCCGCGCGCGTAGATTCCCGCGCACTTTGCATTTACGAGAATCGCTCGACTCAGCATCCCGTTCTCGAGATCTGCTCCTGACAGAACTGCGCCGGACAGATCCGCTCCCGATAACCGGATGCCCGCAAGGTGCGCCCGGTTGAGATCGATCGAAACCAGACAACTGTCCGCGAGCTCCGTATCGAGTTGACCCCAGACGTTCTTGCCGTCAGCACCCACCGACCGCAACCACCAGTCGGCGCGACGAGCAATCGTATCGACTAACGCTTTTCGTAATTCACGTTCGCGCGCACTGAGTCCGGCGGATCCCTCTTCTACACCCATTCGCAGATAGGCTCGCAGCAGATCGACCGACGTCTGCGCGTCCGCGCGCTGACCGGCGCGGACCCACTCGTCTGCGAGCGCTGCCAAGCCGTAAGCTCCCGCTAAGTGGGCTGATTCATAAGTTCGTCGGGGGATGTTGCCGGGCGGTCGGGTCGCCGAGGTAAAGGCCACATGCGCAGTCGGGTGCGTCCTCGGGACTGCCGGCGAAGTTTCCGTTGGGCAGGACCGAGTCCTGGTACTTGCCGGTGCTGCCGAGGTAGATCACGAATCCCCACACTGGCAGATCCGCCGTACCGCAGTCGCATCAACGGGATCACTGTCCCGTCGGTCAACACCCCGTCGACGTAAGCGAAGTTGCTAAGGAATCGGGTGTTGATCGTGGACAGCTGCGTCCACCTGCTCCGGGCCCGATCCAGCAGTTTCCAGCGCAGCGAGTTCTTCGTCGATTCCGGCGGCGTCGGCATGTCTGTGATGGTGCCCGATCGGCGTGACTTTCGTGCTGGCCGGCGTGTCGTTGCCTCGGGGATTGCTGTGGCCGGTGTGGTGTATGTGCCGTGAGTGATCCAAGTTGTTTTCCGGTGTATGGTGCATCGTGGTGATGGCGAGCCCGTACCGGGATGCCCTCAAACCCTGGCGGTGCCAGTCGTGGATCTTTGTCCGGACCCGCAGTTCGAGACCAAGGCGGCCGTCGTCCTCGATCTCTAGGCCCGAAGGTACACGGAGTCGAACTGGGGGCGGACGATTACGTGATCTCCGCGGACTGGGGGTCCCTCCCGCTCGCGGGGGCGAAACAATCCATCCAGGCCCGCCGGCGCTGCCATCACACGCAGCCGGCAGGCCCAGGCCGGCAGATGCGCGTCAATCACGACTACCGCCGCGGTGGGGCACTGGCATATCTGGCGGCCTACGACGTGCACCGGGCGAAGGTGTTCGGCCGGTGTGAAACCACGACGGGCATCGCCCCGTTCACCGCGCTGGTCAATCAGGTCATGCGCCAACAGCCGTACGCCTCTGCGGAGCGGGTGTTCTGGGTTGTCGACAACGGGTCCTCGCATCGTGGGCGGGCCGCGATCGATCGGTTGGCCACGAGGTATCCGAACGCGGTGATGATCCATACCCCGAAGCACGCTTCGTGGCTGAGCCAGGTGGAGATCTACTTCTCGATCATTCAACGCAAGGTGCTGTCGCCCAACGATTTCGAAGAAGTCGATGCTGTCGAACGGCGCCTGCGCGAATTCGAGGACCGGTACAACGCCACCGCGGTGCCGTTCAAGTGGCGCTACACCACCGCGGACCTGCACCGACACCTCGAACGACTCGACCACCACGACCGAAACCGAGAAGCGGCATGACCCCCGACGAATTTACGAACCCAACCACTAAGTCCGACAATCGCCGATTGCTCGTGTTCGCCGCCGTTCGCCACAAGAGGTGTCGCCGACCAATCAGGAAACAATCTTGCGGGAGAACGCTCTTGGTGCAAGAGCTCGGATCTGCAAGGATCGCGATTCGTGTCCCGGAGGAGCAGCAGGCGAGGCACGGCCGGATGCTCGACGACGCCGCCCGGGGCCGGCCCACGGTGGTTCGGTGTGGCGGGAGCAATTGACCCGGTTCGCGCCGGTGGCGCGGATCGAGCGGTACGTGTCCGCGGTCTGCGTTACAGTCGAGGCCCTGCGAGAGGCGGCGTGGCAGAGGGCGGGAAGAGGGAGATTGATGAAGTTGTCGGGGATGGCGGCTCTTCTCGAAAAACCATTGAGCCCGAGTATATTCGGGTTGCGCCTGGCACCGGAACGGCCGGCATGAGCGGGCCAGAATCGACTGCGCCGCGACAGTTCGCGTTCACCACCCGCGCCCACGCGGCGGTCGACGACACGACCGGCGAGCAGATTGGTCTCGACGAGGTCGACACCAGAGTGGGGTGGCTGCTCGACCTGATCGCCGGTGCCGGCACCGAGTTGGTGTCGCGGTTGTGGCAGCCGGTTACGTTCGACGTGCTCGCGGCAGGTCGCGACCGGCAGGACCGCCGGTGCAGGGTCATGTCGCCGCCGCCCGCCTCGGCTGGAACCCGCACTACCCGGACGGAATCTACGTGCCCTCACGGGTGAGCAGGGTGGTGACCGCGCAGGTGATGGCCACCCTGCGGACCCTCGCCTACCGGGACACCGCGATCACGGCACTGTCGGCCCGATTCGACCCGTCCACCGGCACTCTGGCGCCGCCGACCGAACCGGGCGACTGGGTGCCATTGGGTTTCGCTCGGGGCGTGCGGCGCCAGCTCGTCGCACGCGCCCGCCGCACCGACGGTGCTCAGCCGAAGCGGTTGCGGATCACCGACGTCCAGGGACCACCGCAGACGAGCGCGATGGCGCGGTTGTCTGCTGCGGATCGGCAGCTCGCGCAGCTCACCGCGGCAGACCGTGAGTTGGTGTTGACGGTGAAGCTCCCCATCAGTCCAACCCCGGCAGGGCGGGCGCAGTGGCGCGGTGTCCGGTTGACCGCGACCATCCCCGCGCACCTGCACGGCAGGGCGATCACCGACTGGCATCTGCCGACGCTGGTCCTCGACCGGAAAGGTCTATTGTGGCGGTGCGCCGCGACCGAACTCGTCCCCGCCGGTGACCTGGGATCGGCGACCGTCGCGGTGGGGGTGGATTGGTCCCCATCCACACTCGGCGCCGCCGCCATCACCACCGAGAACTCGGACGGGCTGTTGTCGGATTACCTGGGCTGGACGTACGACGACCGCGGCCTCGGGACCAAACTCGCACGCCTGCAGACCGAAGGCCAGATACTGCACCGCAAGGCGGCCCGGTTGGAGAAGCTGGCCGCCACCGCCCCACCCAAGGTCCGCGCCCAACTCGAGGAGAAGATCGCCATCCTCAACGAGCACCGCACCGCGGTGGGCGTCAAGCGCGGGAAGATCAACCGGGAACTGGGATTCCACTTCGCCCGCCAGGTCACCGACTACACCGCCACCGCGGGTGCGCAGGTGATCGCGGTCGAGGACCTCACGACCCTCGAGACCCGCGGACACGGACGGGTCAACAACAACCGGGCCGCGCAATCGGCCCGCCGCAAGGCCGTCGCCGCACTTACGCACACCGCCGCCGGTGTGGGTGTCGCGGTGGTCACGGTGCCGGCCCGCGGATCCTCCGCACAATGTCCGGGCTGCGACGAACCCCTCGCCCGCCCCGGCGGCTACCACACCGCGTGGTGTCCGGGTTGCCGGGTCGGCGGCAACCGCGACCACATCGCCGGGGTAAACCTGGCCAAACGCGCGCTGCTCGGCAAAAACAAAGTCGCCCGCCGGCGGGGGCAGCTGCCCGCGATCCGGGTCGCCGAGCACGCACCGGTCCGCAAGTCCCGGGACAAGACCAGCCCGACACCACCACGGCCACGGCACCGCCGGGTCCGCCACAGCATCCCCACGACAACACCCCGGGTGGGGGTGACTCCGAAACAGCATGATCCTGCCCCACAAGCGTCGGTGTGGGACACGGTCAAACCCACACCACCGCAAAGTGATGCGGGTAGCCGTGACACACGTCCATCTCCCACGCCCGCCACACCAGTGACAGACAATACGAGATCTACGTAGACGCTCCAAACGTTCACAACTGCTCGCTGCAGGTCGTTCGCAACGCCAGCGTCGACCCGATCAAGTACCTGATGAAGTACTTCGACATCAGGGCCCACGAGGAAGACCTCGCCGAGGTGGAGAGCCTCGGGGACGGCATCACCCGCCTGGAGGATGCGGTCGCGAATATTCAGCAGCGGGAGGCCGGCATCACGCAAATGGTCAACCCTCCGAAGTTCATCCTCGAGCACTACTCCGACGAGTTCATGAAGCACGTCGGAGTCGAGTTGTCACCGATCAGCGTGCCGTACCCGGTCTATACCTTCGAGTACGTCAGCGCCGGTGGAAACAGCGGCCAGCGATCGTCGGTCACTCTCAACCGGCAGACGATCGACGTGCTGATCGAGACAATGTCGCAGAAGATCAAGTGGCGGAAGAGCGCGGCGGGCCAGCGCGCGCTCATGACCACGAAGCTGCGCAACATGATCAAGACCCGTGACAACCACACTTGCCGGCACTGCTCGATTTCCCTGTCGGCGGAACCGCACCTGTTGTTAGAGGTGGATCACATCATGCCTGTGTCCAAGGGCGGTCTGACAGCGCCGGAGAATCTACAAACCTTGTGCTGGCGGTGCAACCGGACCAAGTCGAACAAGATCATCGCGGCGGGGTAGGGCTGCGGCATTCATGGTGCCCCCAGTCGGACTCGAACCGACACTGTGCGGATTTTAAGTCCGCTGCCTCTGCCAATTGGGCTATAGGGGCTACCGGCCGCCGAGGGTGTTGCTCGGTGACCGTGCGCAGATCACCCTAACTCAGGCGATCGACAAGGCGATTCCGTCGAGGATGTCGTGTTCGCTGACGACGAGTTGGTCGATGCCTGCCTTCTTCTCGAATGCGTCGGCGAGGGCGAGGGTCACGATCGCTCCGCCGCCGATGACGTCGACCCGACCGGGGTGCATCGGGCCGAGCGCGGCGCGTTCGGTGTGGGTCATGGCGATCAGCGAGGTGCAGACTTCCCGCAGCCGGGGCAGCGGGATGCGGGAGAGATGCACCTGTTCGGCGTCGTATTCGGGCAGCTCTTTCGCGAGTGCGGCGATCGTGGTCATCGTGCCGGCGACACCGACCCAGGTGTGGGCCTGTTCGACGGGGACGCGGGCGAACGCCTCGTCGAGGCGTTCCTGCGCGAACACCCGGGCGTCCTCGATCTGCGCCTGTGTCGGCGGGTCGTCGTGCAGGCAGCGCTCGGTGATGCGCACGCATCCGATGTCGGTGGAGAACGCCGCGTGGACGCCGGATTCGTCGCCGAGCACCACTTCGGTGGAACCGCCGCCGAGGTCCACGACCACGAACGGCCCCTGGGCGGGATCGAGTTCCCCGACCGCCCCGTTGAACGACAGTCGTGCTTCCTCGTCGCCGGTGATGACTTCGGCCCCGGCGCCCGGGATGACGGCGCCCAGCACGTCGCGGGTCATCGAGAAGAAGTCCTCCCGATTGGACGCGTCGCGGGTGGCGGACGTGGCGACCATGCGGACGGCGGTGGCGCCTGCGTCGGCGATCATTCCGGCGTACTCGGTCAACGCGACGCGGGTGCGTTCGATGGCCTCGGGCGCAAGCCGCCCGGTGGCGTCCACACCCTGACCCAGCCGAACGACGCGCATCTCGCGACGGACGTCGTGCAGTGCGCCCTTGTCGTCGACGTCGGCGACGAGGAGGCGGATGGAGTTCGTGCCGCAGTCGACGGCGGCGACGCGCGTCACTGCTCGGGGCTTTCGATGTCGTCGATGCCGGGCCAGTCCGCGGGAATCGCGGTGCCCCTCAGCTTTCCGCCTGCTGCGGACGCGGCGAGGGCCACGGACTCGTCGCCGAGCGGGTTGACACCCGGCCCCTTCGCCAGAGAGTGAGCCATCAGCACGTGCAGGCATTTGACACGTTCGGGCATGCCGCCGCCGGTGAAGTCCGTTCCCAGGGGTTCGATGGCGTCGCGCTCGGCGAGATACGACTGGTGGGCGCGCAGGTATGCGGCCGCTAGTTCCGGATCCTGCCCGAGACGTTCGGTCATCTCACGCATGACACCCGCGGACTCCTGCCTGCTGGCCTCCGCGGTCAGTCGCGGGTCGGTCAGGTAGTAGAGCGTCGGGAACGGCGTTCCGTCGGGAAGTTTGGGCGCGGTCTTCACGACGCCGGGCGTGCCGTCGGGACTGCGGTACGCGATCTCAAGCACTCCTCGCGGTTCGCGGCCGAGTTGGGCGGCGACGGCGGCGAGGTCTTCCTGCGGCACGGGGCTGGACGGGTCGGACGAAGTGGTCACCCGGTGGGTTCTCCTGGTTCTGGCGGTACGGTCGGCGGCACCACGGGGGGCGCCGGAGCCGGTGCCGGCTGCACCTCGGGCGCGGCCGGCGGTTCTGAAATGGTCTTCCACAGGTCGGAGTACCAGGGGCCCGCCATCTCGGCGTCCTTCTCCTCCGGCTTCTCCGGCTCCTTGTAGTCGCCGGGCAGCTGCACCTGGAACGGGGTGTCGCCGGGCTTCACCCACCGGAGCCGTCCCCGTGCCTGCGCCTCGATGTAGGCGGGGTCGGAATAGCGTTCCTCGAGGATCCGCAGTTCCGCCAGATCCTTCTCGAGTTGAACCTGTTCCGCCGCAATACGATCCGCTTCCCCACGCTGGGTGAGGTAGTTGCGCAGCGGAACCGCGAGGGTGAGGGCGAGCAGCAGCACGACCATGACGAGGACGAGCGCCTGGCCCGTCGACAGCCCGAGGATCTTGTGCTCGGACTTCGGTATGCGGGTGGCCCCGGTCGCGCCCACCCGTCTCGGGCGGGCGCGACCGGGGAGCACCTTGCCGGTGTCGGCGCTGTCGACGGCGTCCGGTTTGCCGTCGGCCTGCCCCGGCGTCGTCGACTTGGTGGTGCGGGGCCGTCGCGCTCCGGGAGCGCCCTCCGCGCGGCTTCCGCGGGCCCGTTCACCACGCCCGGTGCCACGGCCGCCCGGACTTGCTCCGGACGACCGCGGCCTGCCGCGTTGTGCCACCTACCCCAACACCCCTAACTCGACTGTCGAACGTCAGCCTTCGAATGCGAACCGCGGGAAGGCGACCTCGCCGGCGTAGCGGGCGGCGTCGCCCAGGTTCTCCTCGATGCGCAGCAGCTGGTTGTACTTGGCGACGCGCTCGCTGCGTGCGGGGGCGCCGGTCTTGATCTGACCGCTGCCCACGGCGACCGCGAGGTCGGCGATGGTGGTGTCCTCGGTCTCGCCGGACCGGTGGCTCATCATCGTCTTGTAGCCGTTGCGGTGCGCGAGGTCGACGGCGTCGAGGGTCTCGGTCAGCGTGCCGATCTGGTTGACCTTCACCAGCAGCGCGTTCGCGGCGCCCTTGACGATGCCCTCTTCCAGACGCTCCGGGTTGGTGACGAACAGGTCGTCACCGACGAGCTGGACCTTGTTGCCGATCTGATCGGTCAGGGCGACCCAGCCGTCCCAGTCGTCCTCGTCCAGCGGGTCCTCGATGGACACGATCGGGTAGGCGTCGACCAGTTCGGCGTAGAACGCCGCCATCTCGTCCGCGGTCCGGTTGCTGCCCTCGAACTTGTAGCCGGTGCCGTCGGTATAGAACTCGGTGGCGGCGACGTCGAGCGCCAGCGCCACGTCGGTGCCCAGCACCAGGCCGGTCTTACCGATGGCGACGCTGATCAGGTCGAGCGCTTCCTTGGTGCCCGCGACGTCGGGGGCGAAGCCGCCCTCGTCACCGAGACCGGTGGCCAGGCCCTTCTCCTTCAGCACCGACTTGAGCGCGTGGTACACCTCGGCGCCCCAGCGCAGCGACTCCTTGAACGTGGCGGCACCGATCGGGGCGACCATGAACTCCTGGACGTCGACACCCGTGTCGGCGTGCGCGCCACCGTTGAGGATGTTCATCATCGGGACGGGCAGGACGTGGGCGTTGGGGCCGCCGACGTAACGGAAGAGGTCGAGACCGGACGACTCGGCGGCCGCGCGGGCGACCGCGAGGGACGCACCCAGGAGCGCGTTGGCGCCCAGACGCGACTTGTCGGGGGTGCCGTCGGCGTCCAGCAGGGCCTGGTCGACGGTCCGCTGCTCGGTGGCGTCGATGCCGATGATGGCCGGAGCGATCTCGCTCAGGACGGCCTCGACGGCCTTCTCGACACCCTTGCCGTTGTACCGGTCGCCGCCGTCACGCAGTTCGACGGCCTCGTGCTCACCGGTCGACGCACCCGACGGAACCGCGGCGCGAGCGAAACTTCCGTCGTCGAGCAGCACCTCGACCTCCACCGTGGGGTTACCACGGGAATCGAGGATCTCACGGGCTCCGACCTGCTCAATGATGGACACTTGCTGATTCTCCTTATATTGGCCTTCGCACTGTGCAGCGACCGGTCCGATCGTGCCAGGACACCAGATCGTGCCAGGACACAGCGTAACGGCACACCGAAACCCGCGCGGGATGGCGCGCCCCGCCGACGGCGATCCGCCCGCGCGACACCTGTCGATGCAGCGTCGATCACGTCACGACGCGGTGGTGGGAGGATTACGGGCGCACCCCGACGGAGTAGGCGGACGCCCGGTCGCGTACCAGGGTGAGGTACTCCCCCGACAGGTTGTAGGCCATCAGAGCCGACTGCCAGCCGTCCGGCGTGGTGAGATCGCCGCCGCGGTCGCACAGGTAGCGGGCGGCGGTCAACGACGCGTCGTCGATGTTGTCGGCGTCGGCCACGCCGTCACCGTTCGCGTCGACACCCCACCTCTTCCACGTTTCGGGAATGAACTGCAGGGGACCCATGGCGCGGTCGTGCACCGGGTCGCCGTCCATCGCGCCGCCGTCGGTGTCGGGGATCTCCGCGACGCCGGGTCCGCCGTCGAGGGGGATGCCCCGGATCTCGGGTGTCACCTGCCCGGTGGGCCCGACCGTCGAACCCGCGTGCGTGCCGTGCCTGCTCTCGACGCCGGCGATTCCGGCGAGGGTGGTCCACCCGATCCCGCATTCGGGTTTAGTCTCGGCCATCACCGCCGACGCGTAGCCGTACGCCTCGAGCGCGGTATTTCCGACGCCGATCGAGTCGGCCAGTCCGGCGGACCACTCGTGCAGTTGATCCGCGGAGCGTCCGGGTGCGTTGATGTCGATCGGCGGGGTTGCCGCGCCGGGACCGGGCGGGATGCCCTCCGGGATCGGGATGCCCTCCGGGATCGCGATCCTCGGTTGCTGCTCCCGCGAGCACGCGCCGTAGGCGAGAACCACGACCACCGTCGCCGCGAGGAGAGCGAACAGCGGCCCGGGCCATCGGGAACGACGTTTCGGCCACGCGGGATATCGGTTCACGTCTCCATCATCCACACCGAACTCGTCGATCCCAGCCAGGCGAGACGGCGTCCACACCGAATACGGGTCGCGGCACCGCAAAACACCAAAGGTAAAGAGTTGTAAAAGTGCTGGTGAGGGGTTCTTCGGCCGCGCAGGCGCGGTGTATGTTTTGCAGAGGGCTAAGGTTCGCCTTGCCTACGGCAAGGTTGCCTACCCAACCTTGCTGATCAGTCAGCTCGACCCGCCTCGATCAGGAGTGTGCATGTCCGTCCTCGCCGCAGGGACCGCGCCGTCGATCGCCACCCAGCTGTTCGGCAGCGGATTGATCGGTCTCCGGGAGGGCCTCGAGGCGGGCATCGTCGTCATGATCCTCGCCGCGTTCCTCGTGAAAGCCGAACGCAAGGACGCACTCAAATGGGTCTGGCTCGGCGTCGGCATCGCCGTGGCGATGGTGGCGGCGATCTTCCTCGTCATCCATTACGGAACATCCACCGTCACCGGACTGACCGCCGAGATCATCGCCGGCGTCGCCTCCCTCGTCGCGGTCGCGATCGTCACCACGATGGTGCTGTGGATGCGGAAGGCCGCGCGGTCCATCTCCCACGACCTCAAGGCCGGCATGGAGAAGGCACTGGTCGCCGGTCCGATCGCAGTGCTCACGCTCGCGTTCTTCGCCGTCGGCCGAGAAGGTGTCGAGACCGCACTCCTCATGGTCGGGTATGCCGAGAACACCGCGGGCAGCGCGTGGCCCCTCGTCGGCCTCCTGCTCGGCATCGTCGCGGCCGCGCTCCTCACCGTCCTGCTGTACATCGGCGCCGTCCGGCTCGACTTCGCGAAGTTCTTCAAGTACACCGGCATCTTCCTGATCATCGTCGCCGCCGGAATCCTCGGGTACGGCGTCCATGCGCTGCAGATCGGCGGCGTCCTGCCCGGCGGTTCCGCACTCGCATTCGACATCTCCGGCAGCTACGACGCCTCCAGCTGGTACGGCACCGTCCTGGCGGGCATCTTCAACTTCCGGCCCGACCCGACCGTCCTGCAAGTGGTCGCCTGGGCCGTGTACCTCGTCGTGGTCCTGTTCCTGTTCCTCCGGCCCGTCTCCGCACCCAAACGCGCATCCGAGCCGTCCGCATCCCCGACGGCCTCAGCGGCCCCCGAGCGCACTGCGTCCCCCTCACCCGACGAAACAGTTTCGTGAAAGGCAACTTCCGCCCATGAAGACCATGCGCCGATCCACCTTCGCCCTCGCCTCGGTCGCCGTGCTGCCACTGGCCCTCGCAGGCTGTACCGAGAAGTCGACGGCGAGCACCGACGACATCACCGTCACTGCGAGCGACGAGACCTGCGACGTCAGCGCCGACTCCGGCACGACCGGGAACAGCACGTTCCAGGTCACGAACAACGGCAGCAAGGTCACCGAGTTCTACGTGTTCGGGGAGGGCGACCGGGCGATGGGTGAGGTCGAGAACATCGGTCCCGGGCTCACCCGTCAGCTCATCGTGTCGCTGCCCGACGCAGGCACCTACCAGCTCGCGTGCAAGCCCGGCATGGTCGGCGACGGCATCCGCCAGGAATTCACCGTCACCGGCGATTCGATGAGCGCCTCCGACGAGAGCGGACAGCTCGCCGAGGCGGCCGACGGCTACCGCCGCTACATCCGCAGTCAGGTCGTCGCCCTGCAGGACACCACGCAGCAGTTCGTCGACGCCGTGAAGGCCGGCAACATCGATCAGGCCAAGGCCCTGTTCCCCGTCGCCCGCACCTATTACGAGCGCATCGAGCCCGAGGCGGAGAGCTTCGGCGAACTCGACCCCAAGCTCGATCTGCGGGAGGCCGACCTCGAGCCCGGGCAGGAGTGGACCGGCTTCCACCGGCTGGAGAAGGACCTGTGGGTGACCGGCCCCCAGCCCGACACCAACGCGATCGCCGACCAACTCGTCGTCGACGTCCAGTACCTCGCCGACCAGGTGAACGCCGAGGACTACGCGATCGACCCCACCAAGATCGCCGGCGACGCGCAGGGGCTGCTCGACGAGATCTCGACGTCGAAGATCACCGGTGAGGAAGACATCTTCTCGCACACCGACCTCTGGGACTTCCAGGCCAACGTCGACGGCTCGCAGGCCGCGGTCGCCGCACTGCAGCCGATCATCGAAGAACGCAATCCCGAACTGGCCGCGAACATCACTCAGCGTTTCGCGGACCTCGATACCGAACTCGCCCAGTACCGCCAGGGTGACGGGTTCGTCTTCTACGACACTGTCAACGAACAACAGCGCCAGGAACTGTCGCGCAAGATCGACGCCCTCTCGGCCGAGGTCAGCCAGGTTCAGGGCGTAGTAGCGGGCGCATGACCATGACTGATCCGACCGGTACGACCGACACGACCACCACGGTGGACGAGCGCAGGGGCATGTCCCGACGACGCCTGTTCGGCGCCGTCGGGGCGGGAGCAGCCCTCGCAGGCGCCGGTGCACTGGTCGGCCGCGCCACCGCCGCCGAAGCGCCGTTCTCGCACGCCGACGTCGTCGCCTTCCGCGGCGAACACCAGGCAGGCATCGTGACGCCGGCGCAGGACCGGATGCACTTCGTGGCGTTCGACGTCACCACGAAGTCCCGGGAGGAACTCGAAGCGCTGCTGAAGAAGTGGACCGTGATGGCCGAGCGGATGACCGCCGGCGAGGAGGCCACCCCGGACGGGGCGATCGGCGACGGCCTCTACGTTCCGCCCAGCGACACCGGGGAGGCGCTCGGCCTGGCGGCGTCGCAGCTGACGCTGACCATCGGGTTCGGACCCTCCCTGTTCGACGACCGGTTCGGGTTCGCATCCAAGAAACCCGCGGCGCTCGAAGAACTCCCGCACTTCCGGGC
>NZ_WXYH01000168.1:0-2977 GCF_009872365.1 Rhodococcus sp. T7 | reverse complement strand
ATCACCGGTGTGGTGCGCCGCTCCTTCGACCCGGCATCCCAGCAGATCGTCGAACGGGCCGAAGCCAGAGGTGAAGACCACGGGATCACCTGGGACAACGCCGGCCCCATCTCCCACGAGAACAAGTGGGCGGAGTACTGGCACGACGGTGGCCGCTCGGTCACCTGGCTGATGCAGGCAGGCCCGAAGAGCGCTGTCGACGAATCGGCCCTGCGCCGTCTGATCGCCCCGCACCCGGACCTTCCGCGTAAGCGCGTGGCGATCGTCTATCGCCCGCACCGGGCCGCGGACGCGGTCAAAATCATCGATGACGACTACCGCAACGCCATCGTCGCCGCTCAGAACCGCACCCGCGGTATCGGTTCGGCTGCCGCCCAGATCAATGTCGAACTCGCGGAACGCTCGCGTGACGAACTCGCCCGCGGCCACGGCGCCACCCGAATCGGTGTGCTGATCACCGTCACCGAACCCATCGAAGGCGACATCCCCCGGGTCGATGCACTGATCAACGACCTGGCCGCCCAGACCCAGCTCGAGGTCCGCCGCTGCTACCGGTTCCAGGACGCCGCCTTCGCCGCCTCGCTCGGCGTCGGGATCTTGCTGCCCGATCATGCGTCGATGCCGTCGGCGCTGACCGCCTAAGAGAAAGGCACCTTCTGATGGTTCGCATCATGACGCCCGAGGAACGGGCACAGTACCAAGGCAACGTCTATGCCGGTGGCCTGCGCGGGGCGTGGGCCAAGTTCAAGATCAGCACCGACGACAGGCGCCGCCGCAACGCTGCTGTGCGCGAGCGAAGCGAAACCAGCCAAACCGAGGGCGGGCGCAAGCTCACCGACCGCGGGTACCGGGGCGCCGGCGGCGGCCGCGCGGCGTCGGTCGGCAAACAACCCGAGCTGCGGTCGACGAGCGTGCACGCCGCCGGCGCCTTCTGGCCATGGTCGGTCGGGGCGGGTGCCCCGGCGGTCGGCCCGGTCATCGGCAGCCACCTGGTCACCCACGCACCGGTCTCCTTCGGGCTGCTGAACTGGTTCCGACGCGGCTTCATCACCGCGCCAATCGGGTTCGTTCTCGGCCTCAACGGCTACGGCAAGTCCTCGTTCGTCCGCAAGGTGATTCTCGGTGCGATAGCCCAAGGCGTGACCGCCCTGTTCCTCGCCGACAAGAAGCCCGACTACCGGGCGCTGGTCGAGGATGTCTCCGGTAAGGACGCGGTCGTCGACGTCGGATACGCCTTCGGACACATCAACCCGCTGGCGGGCGGTGTGCTCGGATCGATCATCCCGCTGCTCGCCCCGTTCCCGGAACTGCAACGGCGCTGGATCGAGGAGCTCCGCGGCCGCCAGAGCGAGACCACCTGCGCGCTGCTCGAACTGCGGCGCGGGCAGGCACTCGAGGACTGGGAAGAGTCGATCGTCGAATCCAGTATCGGGATCCTGTTCAACGAGAAGGGCTTCACACCAGCCGAGCCGCCGCTGCTGGAGAACTTGCTCGAGGTGATCGTCGAGGGGCACCCGCAGCTCCTCGAGGACGCCGGTGTGGACACCCTCGAGGACTATCGGGAAGCCGTGCGGCCGCTGCGCCGGTCCCTGCGTGCCTTCGTCAACCCGACCAGCCGATTCGGTCGGATCTTCAACGGGCAGACCACCAATCCGCTGAGCCTGGACTACCCGGCGATCGGTTTCGACGTCTCCCACATTCCCAACGGTGACAAGAAGTTGCGGGCGGCGGTCATGCTGGTGTGCTGGTCGGACGGGTTCGCATTGATCGACGCCGCGCACGCCCTGTTCGATGCCGGCCTGGGCCCGCAACGCTTCTTCGAAGCCGTGATGGACGAAATCTGGGATGTGTTAGGTCTGGGGCCCTTCATGATTGACCGGATCAACGCGCTGACCCGGTTGAACCGGCAGATCGCGGTCGGGCTGTGGATGATCACCCACTCGATGGCCGACCTGACCACCGCCTCCGATGGAGCCACCACCGATCGCGCAGTCGGATTCCTCGAACGCGCCCGGGTGAAGGTCATCGGCCCGATCCCGCCGAAGGAAATCGAGCGTCTCAACGGGGTCGTCACCTTCACCGACACCGAGGTCGACATGGTCACCAAGTGGTCCTCCCCGCCGCCGATGACCGGTGATCAACCCCGAGAAGGTGAGTCGGCGCCGCCGCCGCCCGGCACCGGAAACGTGCTGATCAAGACCGGTGACGACGAACGCGCCCCCGGAATCCCGGTGCACGTGATCTTCACCCGCGCCGAGATCGAATCGGGAATCCACAACACCAACGCCCGCTACAACATCGCCGACGAGACGCAGGAGGACGCCGCGTGATCCCACAACGCCGCTACCGGGATGTCTCACCGGAACTGCGGGCAGCCGCGGTGAAGAAAGTCTCCGAGCTGCAAAGCATCGTCTCCTCCCGGTGGCGGGCGATCCAGCTCGTCGCCGAGGCCACCGGCGTGCACCCGAACACACTGCGCAACTGGGTCGAGGCACACCCCGGCGGGCCGAAGCCACCGCGCCGGGATCTCGAACGAGAGCTACGCGAACGTGACGCCGCCCTTGCCGCCGCCTCGGAGATGATCGCCGAACTCTCGCACCGGCTGCAGAGCAGCAACGGGCGAGGCTGATTGCCGCTGTGAACGCTACGAAGAAGGTGCTCGCCGGAGCCGTCGCCGTGATGGTCGCGATCGTGATGCTCCTGGTCATCATCGCCTCCGACGATGAGAACCAATGCGCCGTTCCCGCAGGACCGGGTGCGGCGACGACCGCTCCGGCCGGGTCGCTGGTCAAACCGACCAAGACCGGCACGGCCACCTTGTCGTCACCCTTCGGGCCGCGGTGGGGAACCGAGCACAAGGGCGTCGACTTCGCCGGGGACGTCGGCACCCCCATCTACGCGTTCACAGAAGGCAGGGTCATCGCCGCCGGGCAGGCCAGCGGTTTCGGGAACTGGATCGTCCTCGATCACCAGATCG
>NZ_WXYH01000167.1:0-3004 GCF_009872365.1 Rhodococcus sp. T7 | reverse complement strand
AGTAGGTCGAAGTTGGCTCGCCCGCACATCTGTCGTGTGAGCATCTTGATCCTGTTCACGTGCCCCCGGGCGGTGCCGGACCTGCCACTCGACCACAGCCCCGCCGCGGGCCGCGACCTCCCCGCATCATCGCCGACCCAGCGCCGTTCTTTCCCCCACCTGAACCGCACCAGCGCCAACGCCCTCCACCCAATGCGTACCGTCTGTGACGACCATCCGGCCTTGAACAGTCCCCGCGACGTCGGGTGTTGTCCGCGACGATTGCACCGGTCCCGCGGCAACCGAGAAGTGGCAGTTCCCCGCACCCACGGACTGCTCGAGAGTCCGCACGACAGCAGTCGGATCGTCGTAGGCCCGCTGAGGTAGAACGGCTGACCGTCCCGACCGAATCCGATCTGCCCCGGCCCGTCCCACTCACCCAAAAACGTGTCGGCATCGCCATCGAACGCGTCCGCGGGCTCGGAACCGAGCCCGCGCGCATACTGCACCGCCCCCAGGATCAGTTCGCGGCCGAGTTCGATCGGAATCTCCACCGCCGGACGGTCGAACGCCGCGTAGTACGTGCGGATGGTGCTCATGGGTGTTCTTCGCCCCCAGGCAGTGCACGTCGGCCAAGTAACCTCGTAGTGTCGGCCGGCCCATACCGCGGTCCCTCTCGCCTCGCGCTTTCACGGTAATCCCGGTCCGGTCCCGCGTCGGTCATAGAAGGGTGTTCCGATGCAAGAACAGGGCTTGCTGAGCGCCGATATTCACCGCATTCGAGGAGCACCTAACGAGTCGTGGGAGCCCCTGATACAGGGATTCTTGCGGGGCAGCAGTTAGCGGGTGGGCACACGGAGCACCTGGACCCTCGGTGTCGGGGAGTCCTACAGAATGACGGTGCCCTCGTCGACTGCCGTCGCCTGATCGCTGATGGGATGCCGTGCCGACCGGTTGCCTAGCTCGAATACCGACTGAGCACTCATCAATTGGTCGCGACTGACCACTCCGTCGCGGGCCGCCGAATTGACCCTCACCCAGATCAAAGCCGCACTCAAACGAGCCCGTCGGCGGACGATCGACGAACGTGCAACGAAGATCCGCACCGCACTCCGCGCCCCGGGGGCGACTGACCCAGCCCGGCGCACTCCAAGCCGCCCACGCCGCCGCCACGGCCGCGACGTCGGCCGTGATCGCCATCGATACCCGCATCGAGATCCTCAACGAGCAGGTCACCACGGCCTTCGAAGGCCACCCCCAGACTGCGACCATCACGTCCCTGCCCGGTACGGGATCTCTAGTCGGGGCACGCGCGTGCTCACCGAGTTCGGTGACGCACCCGGCCGCGACCGCACAGGCAAGGCCCGCAGGAATTTTGCCGGGACCAGCCCTGTGGATGTGAGCTCTCAGGCAAATCGGAGGACGAACCGTCCGCGCGCGCCACCGTCCTCCAGTCGCTTGTGCGCCTCGGCTGCCTCAACGACAGGAAACTCCCCGGCGACCCGCACGGTGAGCCGGCCGTCCTCGGCCAGCTCTGCCAACCGAGCGAGCTTCTCCGGCACCTCGATGTAGTCACTCACCTTGATCGGCACGACGAGAACGCGGTCGGTCCCATCACCCTCGTACCCACGCACGGTGACGACCGTGCCGCCGTCCTTCACCGCGCCGAGCACGGCAGCGTCGAGTACCGCGGCATCGATCAGGCCGTCGACACCGTCCGGGAAGCGGCGACGGACCTCGTCAGCGAAGCCGTCACCCCGCCGTACGAGCTCGTCGGCGCCGCAGGCACGCAGGAACTGCTCGTCCTTCTCGGAGTAGTCGGCAACGACGGTCAGACCCGCCTCCTTCGCGAGTTCGACCGAGTATCCACCGAGTGTGCCGGCCGCACCGGTCACAGCAACGGTCGCTCCGGCCGACAACGCGAGTGTGTCCAGCGCCAACTGCGCGGTCAGGCCATTCATCGGGATCGTGGCCGCCTGCACCTCGCTCAGGTTGGCAGGGACCGGAGCGATCGAACCGGCCGGCACGACCAGATCCGCACGGTAGCCGCCGTGCTCACCCGAGTGCTGCACGATCGCCATGACCGCATCACCGACCGAGAACGACCCGGCCACCCCCTCGCCGATCTCGGTAAGGACACCGGCCACATCCATCCCCGGGACCCGCACCACAGGCTCCCTGTCCGTCGCAGGCCGAGCCCGGACGAGGGTGTCGACCGGGTTCACCGCGGCGGCCCGGACCGCGATCCGGACCTGACCGGACCCGAGCGGCTCGGCTGCCACGTCGAGCACCCGCAGCGCGTCCGGACCACCCGGCTCCGTCACACCTATCGCCTGCACCATCGCCAGCCTCCTCCTCCTACTGCTACTTGGCCCGCATCACGGTTCTACCAGCATAATAAATCGACTACAGAATCAATGCGGTGGTCCATCGCGACATGAGGCGACCGTGGCCTGGACTCTGAGGCCCCCCGGTGTCGACGCTGTACACCACAGAACAGGTGGAGACGTTGCTGTGGTGGGCGCCGCGGCAGGCAAGTGTGGTCCGCTCGCAGGCTCTGGCCGCCGTGGTGGCGCTCGGTGTCGGCCTCGGCCTGGCCGGGGCCGAGATGGTCAATGTCGGGGCCTCGGATGTGTGGCTCCGCGGCGAACATATGATTGTCACCGTGCGCGGGCGTCGGGCTGTCGGCGGACATGAAAAGCTGCCCATGGGCGGTCACGAAAGCGCCCGGTAGTGGCCACGAAACTGCCCACTGACGGACATCGGTTCCTGCCCGCTGGCGGACACGAAACTGCCCACTCGGATCTGTCCGCCTGATACGACACGTTCGATTTTCTTCCCGATCGCCTCCCCGGATCGGGGCCTCTCCTCGGGTTCGCTCGACGGTGCTACCACGCCGAAACGCGAGTCCTCGAGGAGAGGCCACTGTGAAGTCTGCCAAGGAAGCCATGGTTATGCGGGTGATCGTCAAGAGGCCGCGTCCCCGTCGAGGCGGTCGAGTAGGCCGTCGAAGATCTTCTGTCGA
>NZ_WXYH01000166.1:0-3021 GCF_009872365.1 Rhodococcus sp. T7 | reverse complement strand
TCCGCGTTCGCGCGCTCACGGCGGCGACGCTGCTCGTCGGTCGCGCGGGCGTCGAGATACTTCTTCCAGCTCATGTTGTACACGTCGGCCTCGCCGCGCACGGCGTCGAGGAACCACACCCGGTTCACGACGTCGTTGAGCAGATCGACGTCGTGGCTGATCACGATCAGACCACCCTCGTGGTTCTGCAGGAATCCCCGCAGCCACGTGATCGAGTCGGCGTCGAGGTGGTTGGTCGGCTCGTCCAGCAGCAGGGTCGTGTCCGACCGTCCACCGCTGCCGTCCGACGCGGCGAACAGGATCCGCGCCAGTTCGACACGGCGACGCTGACCACCCGACAGGGTGTGCAGTTGCTGACCGAGGATGCGGTCGGCCAGTCCGAGGCTGTTGCAGATGCGTGCCGCCTCGCTCTCGGCCTCGTATCCACCGAGGGCGGAGAACCGGTCCTCGAGGTTGCCGTACTTGCGGACCGCCTTGTCGCGTTCGGCGTCGTCGACGACCTCCGACATCAGGATCTGCTGCTTCTCCATGTCCCGCAGCAGCGAGTCGAGACCGCGCGCGGACAGCACCCGGTCCTTTGCGAGGACGTCGAGGTCGCCTTCCTTCGGGTCCTGCGGGAGGTACCCGAGGTCGCCGGTGCGGACCACGGCGCCCGCGTACGGCTCTCCCTCCCCGGCGAGGATGCGGAGGGTGGTCGTCTTGCCGGCACCGTTACGGCCGACCAGCCCGATGCGGTCGCCGGGCTGTACCCGCAAAGCCGGTCCGGGAGCAGACAGCAACGTCCGCACTCCAGCTCGAACTTCCAGGTCGGTAGCGGTGATCAACAAGACTCCTAGGAAAATGACACAGGCGCTGAATGAGAAAAACTGCGCAAAGAACACACGAACCAGCAATTTTACCCGACCGCGGCCCACTCGGAACACGCCCGTCCGTGATCCCGCTAACGTCGGCCGCCGCATCCGATCCCCCGGCGACCTCCGGCCTGCCCACGTTGCGCGACGGCCGTGACAGGCTGGCGACGTGACAGCCACTCCCCGTCCGCCGATCTGGGACGTCGCGATCGTCGGCCTCGGCCCCGCCGGCCGTGCCCTCGCCCACCGCGCCACTGCCCTCGGGTCGGCAGTCGTGTCGGTCGATCCGCTCCCTCGCCGATCGTGGACCGCTACGTACGCCGCCTGGGAAGACGAACTCCCCGGCTGGCTCCCGCGGGATGCCATCGCGACGAGGACCGACCGCCCGGCGGCCTGGACAACGCGTCACCACACCATCGATCGCACCTACTGTGTTTTGAATACATCGAGGCTGCAATCAATACTCGGTGACCATTGCGGAACTGTTATCGCAGGTCGAGCCGTCGACCTGTCCCCCACCTCCGTCCGACTGGACGACGGCTCGACGCTGAACGCACACGTCGTCGTCGACGCCCGGGGCACGGGCGACAGCCCCGACCTCGCCCAGCAGACGGCGTACGGAGTCGTCGTCGATCCCGGCACCGCCGCGCATGCGCTGGGCGGCGAGGCCGCGGTATTCATGGACTGGCGCCGCGACAACGGCACGTCCCCCACGGACACGCCGTCCTTCCTCTACGGGGTCCCACTCGCCCGCGACCGGTTCCTGCTCGAGGAGACCTGCCTCGTCGGCCGGCCCCCACTGCCGATCTCCGAACTCGCCACCAGACTCCACGACCGACTCCGGGCGCGCGGCGTCGCCGTGCCGTCCCATGCGGACGTCGAGCGCGTCAGATTCGCCGTCGAGCCCCCACCGGAGGCCGGTCGATCCCACAGCTCGGACCAGGTGCGCTTCGGAGCCCGCGCCGGGTTGATGCACCCCGGCACCGGCTACAGCGTCGCCGCCTCACTTCTGTACGCAGACGCCCTGGCCCGGGACCTTCGCGACGGGTCGAACGCACGACTGTGGCCGTGGAAGGCACGGACCGTGGCGGCGCTGCGATCGGTCGGGCTTCGCGTCCTCTTGGATCTGGGGCCGGAACACGTCCCCGAATTCTTCGACCATTTCTTCGATCTGCCGCCACGACTCCAGGCCGCATATCTGTCCGAACGGTCGAATCTGCGCGGAACCCTGTCGGCGATGGGCCGGATGTTTCTCGCATCCTCCGGCGATATCCGCGGTGTGATTTTCCGTTCCACGCTCCACCGGGAAGTTCGATGAACTGTCGCGAGAATGCGAAAAGGAGACCATCATGGAACGCATGCGGTCGATATGGAAGGGCTCGATAGCGTTCGGACTCGTGAACGTGCCGGTCAAGGTCTATTCGGCAACCGAAGATCACGACATCAGATTTCACCAGGTCCATGCCAAGGACGGCGGTCGGATCAAATACAACCGCGTGTGCTCCGAATGCGGCAACGTCGTCCAATATGCCGATATCGACAAGGCCTACGACTCCGACGACGGCGTCCGGGTGGTGTTGACCGACGACGATTTCGGCAAGTTACCCGCCGCCGAGAAACACGAGATTCCCGTTCTGCAGTTCGTGCCGACCGAACAGATCGATCCCATTCTGTTCGAGAAGAGTTACTTCCTCGAACCGGATTCCAGCTCCCCGAAGGCCTATGTCCTTCTCGCGACGGCCCTCGAAAACAGCGACCGGACCGCCCTCGTTCACTTCACGCTCCGTCAGCGCACCAGACTGGCCGCGATGCGCTCTCGGGACGGAGTGCTGGTGATCCAGACACTGCTGTGGCCGGACGAGGTACGCGCGGCCGAGTTCCCGTCACTCGACGACGTCGAGAAGCCGAAGGCGAAGGAACTCGCGATGGCAGAGACTCTCGTCGACAGCATGGCCGACGACTTCGACCCCACCGAATTCACCGACGACTACCAGGTGCAGTTGCGTGAACTGCTCGACGAGATGATCGAGTCGGGCGGCAAGAAGGTCATTCCGGTCGCCGAGGTCGAGAAGAGCGGCGAGGACGCGGAAGTGGTGGATCTCGTGGCCGCACTGCAGCGCAGCGTCGATGCCGCCGGGAAGAAGGCCGCACCCGCCAAGAAGAAGCCGGC